>JADZGG010000049.1 GCA_020854015.1 Flavobacteriales bacterium | reverse complement strand
GGAACAGCGGGCGCAATTCCGCCTGCAGCGCATCGCGTTGGGGGAGTGGGATGGTGCTCATCGCAATGCAAGTCTAGGATGCGGAAGCCTTTCGCGGTCCGCGGGTCAAAAAGAACCGGAACAGTAGGACGCCGATCGGCAGGAATACCATGATCATCACAAGCATACGCTGGTCGTCACTGAGGCAGGGCTCGCAAGGGAGGCCGGGCAGGCATGGTTCGCATTTGGGTCGGATCCGGATGAAGGTGATCAGGAAGAGGATCTCCGCGGCCAATGTGGAGAGCAGGAGACTTCTCCAGGAAGGTATCATCCCCGCCTTGTGTTGAGGAAGCGCACGCCCATGAGCCGCTCGCAGCGCAAGGTGTGGTCCCGAACATAGGTCAGCACCACGTAGTCGTTCTCGGTCTGGAAGTGGGAACCCTCCAGGCGCGTCAGGTCCGGTACGGCGGCCCCTTCAGGAAGCCAGGCGAAGCAGTAGTCCACGAATCCCTGTTTCACCAAAGCGGTGAGCTCGTAGTACTTCCGTTCCGCGTTCCACGTCATCCGGAAAGCCTCTTTGCATTGCAGGTCGCTCAGCGAGCCGTACACGTAAAGTTCACCTGCGGGCATCGGGTCGGCCATGGGTAGGGTGAAATGCACCGGGTTGTAATCCGCGCCCAAGGGATCCCCATCCACATCGTCGTTGCGCACCAGCATCTTGCCGTTCAGGTCCGGCTGGTCGAAATACACTTTGATGGCGCGCGAAGCATCCGGCAATAGGTCGACCTCATAAAGCACCGGCCCCGCATGGATGGATGCTATGCGCATGGTGGCGTATCGCAGGTCCTTCAGGTCGTAGTTGCGCCACTCGTTGCCCCCCTGGAAGAGCGTTTGTGGCGGCAAGTCGTACACCAGTTCGCGGTCGCGGATGAACTTCGGCTTCAGGTCCGTGCGTGCATCGTCCCACCGCATGTTCTGCAGCACCACCACCTTCAGGTCGCCGAAAGGGTCCTGGATGTTGATCCCGGGGTAGCGCAGCGTCAGATCGATGTGCTGGGTGGTGTTCCGCAGCTCCACGTCGCGGCTGGCCAGCATGCGGGCCTCGATCTGCACCCGTTGTTCGAACACCAGGAAGCGCCGCGTCAGCACAAGGTCCTCCTGATCGCTGCCGCGGAAGATCTTCAGCACGTAGTTCCCGCTCACCGTGGGCCGCATCTGCGCGTTGGGCACCTCCAGTTCGTATTCCAGAAAGGATTGCAGCGTGTTGAAGCTTGCGGCAGGCGGTGGAACCGCATCGAAGGGCGAACCTTGGATGTACTGTGCGGTCATCAGGTCGCTGGCACGCCAGTCCGCACCGCAGTGCACAATGGTGTAGGAGAGGTTCTCGGTGTTGCCCTGAAGATCGTCCCAGCGCAGCACCAATGGTTCCTGCCCCGCCAGATCAAGCACGGGCGGGGCCAGTTCGAAACCCTTCTTGAAGAACTGTACCGTATGCACCGTGCGGCTGTAGGTCCGGTCCAGGTAGAGTTCGTCAGGTTCGCCAGCTGCGGCGATGGATGAAGCGCCGGCCCAGGCGTTGCCCAGAAGCAGCGCACCAATGCGAACGATGGAGGAAAGGGTCACGGGCCTAAGGTATCCGATCGCGTGCCGCGATGGTGGCATGACATCTCTGAGCGCCTAGAGCGCGAATAGATTATTCGGCACGGGCATCCAACCAACGGCTTCGGCGTCTACGTTAGCGGAATGGATCGCAACCGGACATGTGCATGCTGAACCTGCGGATCGGAACGCTATTGGCTTCCGCATTGATCAGCCTGGCCGTTCGCGCCGGTTCGGTCCCTTCGCTCGGCCAGCCGTCCGGAACTGTCGGTTCCTGGGGACTGCTACCCGCGAAGCACCGTGTCGGGGTCATTCGCGGATCGCGGACCAACAACCACGGCTCGCACTACCTCTTCGGCCAGTCCGCCATCCCCTTGGAGCAGGGTGATGGCTACTACAAGAACACGTTGCTGTCGGTGAACGCCGTGAACTACGGTCTCACCCGGCACTTGTCGGTGGGGGGCGGGGTGGAATTACTGTCCATCATCACCGGAAGGGAGAGTGGACCGGTGTATTTCCTCAATGCGAAGTTGGCCGCCAACATCAGCGATGTGTTCCATGTGGGCCTCAGCGGGTTCTATGTCAGCTATCCATTCCCTGGTAACCTGGAGGACCCGCAATTCACCGAGAAGCGTCCGGGTTTCGCTGTGCTCATGGGGGCGGTCACCATCGGAGATCCGGATTTCCAGATCACCCTGTCCGCCGGCGCCTCCAAGGACTGGGATGCGAACAAGGAACGGCCTACAGTGAACATCAGCGGCATGGCGCGGTTCTTTCCCCGTGTGGCGCTGATCACTGAGAACTGGTTCTTTCTGGACAGCCCGGACAACTATTCACTTTACTGTTTCGGCGTGCGCTTCATCGGTGAGACGGTGGCTGTGGACGTGGCACTGGCGAACAACAAGCAGATCAGGGAGGAAGTGCTGCCCATCGGACTGCCGATCATTGGTGTTTCGGTCGCATTCTGACACTCTCCTAGCGCGGCATTGCTCGCCTGTTATCTTTGCGACCCTTTTGGAGAGGTGTCAGAGTGGTCGAATGTGCCTGATTCGAAATCAGGTGTGCGGTCAAACGCACCGGGGGTTCGAATCCCTCCCTCTCCGCCGGACAAGAAGCCGCCCAACGGGCGGCTTCTTTCGTTCTGGGCGGATGCGATCTTGCTCGCCAAGCTGACCAGAACGAAGGAAGCGAATGGGCACGGCCCGTTCGCTTTGTGGCCGAAGCCTCCCCCCAAACGGAAAGCGCGCCTCGCGCGATCCCTGAACCGCTCACTTAGTGCCCGAGCTTCCCCCAACGGGAGAGCATTTCTCGTGCATCGCACCGCTCTCCCTGACCTTCGTTTCCTCGCTGCAACAAGGCACAGGCTACCTTCGGCATGCGATCCGCATGTTCCGGGTATGAAAGGTCCGCTCGTTCTCCTCCTGTTACTGAGCACTCTGATGGTGCGTTCACAGGACATCCGTCGTGTAAGCCGCTCGCGGATCGACTTCCTCAGCACGGCACCGATGGAGAACATTGCCGCTACGAACACCGCCGCGACTGGGATCTTCGATGTGGAGCAACGGACCTTCGCGATCCAAGTACCGGTCCAGGCCTTCGTGGGCTTCAATAGCCCCTTGCAACGCGAGCATTTCAACGAGAACTACCTCGAAAGCAACCGGTTCCCGTACATGGTCTTCCAAGGGCGCCTGATCGAATCCACGGACCTTTCAAAGCCGGGCACTTATCGCGTTCGGGCCAAAGGCGACCTGACCGTGCACGGTGTGCTGCGCGAGCGGATCATCGAATGCGTTCTGGTCGTCACCAAGGATGGGATCCGGGTCACTTCCACCTTCATGGTCAAGCTGGCGGATCACACCATCCGCATTCCCCGTGTGGTGCATCAGAAGATCGCTGAGGATGTGCAGGTGAAGCTCGACATGCTGATCGGACCCAAGAGCACACGCCCATGATGCGTTGGTCCGCGGTCCTTTTCCACCTGTTCCTCGGACTTACTTCCAGTGCACAGTATCCATTCGTGCGCTCCTTCGAGGTCCGAGCCGGACAACAGCGGCCCAAGATCCATGCTGTCGCACAGGATGCGCAAGGGTCCATCTGGTTCGCTACGGACCTCGGGTTGATCCGATCGGACCTTGAACTCACCGATGTTGTTCTGCTTGCGAAGAAGTCTTCCGTCACGGCCATAGGAAGTCGTGGCAATGAGGTCTATTCCGCTTGGTCCGACGGAACCATCGTGCGGTGCTCCGGGACACGCTGCGACACGCTGTTCACGGACACCGTGCTGATCCATTCGCCGGTGAAGGCCTTGGTGCGTGATGGTGTGGGTGGCTTGTGGATCGGCACTTACGGCGCAGGAGTCATCCACTACGCTGATGGCAGGATCAAGCGGTTCGGCATGGCCGACGGGTTGAACGACGACCACGTCAACGCCCTCTGTCTGGTGGATGAGGCACAGGTGGCCGTTGCCACTGATCAGGGCGTCGCGGTGTTGTCCCGTGTGGGCATCATGCAACGGATCCGCGAGCAGGAAGGCTTGCCGGATAACCTGGTGCTGGCCTTGCACAGGGGCGAGCAAGGACGTATTTGGGCAGGGACGGACAGGGGCGGGGTCTTCTCGTTCGTTCCCAATGCAGCACGCCCCAAGGTCCAAGTGGTGGATCTCCAATGGCCCTATGGGCCTGTTGTCGGTCTGGTCGAGGATGCTTCGATGATCTGGGCAGCCACGGTCGACCATGGTGTGGTGATCTATGACCTTCGCCAAGGCCTCGCCTCCTATGCGCCAGGTACCGACCGACCGGAGGCGCTCGTGCAAGCGATGGATGTCAGTTTGATGGCCGATGCATCCGTGCTCTGGTGCGACGGTACCGATCGGGTGCATCGCGCTGATCCTGCCGTACTGTACGTCCCGCAACACGAGGGTGTGGACCTGCGCCACATCAATGCATTGACCGTGGACCACGAAGGCCGTATCTGGCTGGCCACCCCGGAAGGCATCTTCCACCATGCTGCCGGGTTCGCCGACCAGTTGAAGATGACGCGGCTGGCACTCGAACAGGACCCCAACATGCAAGTGGTCTGCCTCCGGGAGGACGCCGAGGGAAGCATGTGGGCGGGCACCTTCGGTAACGGTGTGTTCCGCATCCGCGCCAACGGTGATGTCACACGCTTCTCAGAGAAGGACGGGCTATCGAACAACAGTGTGCTCAGCATCCGCACGCAGGGGCAGCGGCTGTGGTTCGCCACCCTGGCCGGTATCTGCTCCTGGTCCCCACAGGAGGGTTTCCGTGCGGCCACCATCCCTGGCAGCGGCTTCGTGTATGATGTACTTCCCCTCCCGGATGGTGCCGTGCTCGCTGCCACCGATGGCACCGGTGTGGTTCGCGTCGAGAAGAACGGTAATGGCCGCCGCATCGGTCCGACGGATGTGTCCGCGAGCTACTATTCGCTGTGCCTGGACACCAATGGCACCGCATGGGCCTGCGGGCCGGGCACGGGATTGTGCCGCATTCGGGGGGACAGCATCCAGTGCGTTTCCACGGCAAGAGCCCCTTTCGACGGCAACGTGTTCGGCATTGCTGCCGTGGGTGAACGCGTGGTGGCCATGGGCGAAAGCGGCATAGCCATCTACGACCCTTCCCGCAACGACTTGTTCGACATTGGAGCGTCCGTCGGTTCCTATGGCATCACTGCGGAACTGAACACCATCGCGTTGGATCCGGAAGGCGACCTCTGGCTGGCCTGTGATCGTGGGTTGATCCGCATGACGCCGGGCCGCACCGTGCAAGCGGATCACGTGCCTTGTGTGATCACCAGCGTGGTGTGGGCAGGGGAGGAGCTTCCGCTTTCCACCGAGCTGATGCTGCGGCACGATCAGAACTTCCTCACCTTCCATTTCGCTTCGCCCTACCTCTCTTCGCCGGAGAATGTCCGTTTTCAATACCGCCTCTTGGGTTTCGATCCGGAGATCAAGGAGACCCGTGACCGCAAGATCGATCTGTCGCGGTTGCCGCCAGGCCATTACCGTTTCGAGCTCCGGGCGTTCCTTGCCGGCGATGTTCCGCCTGAGGAATGGGTCGTGTTGCCGTTCACCATCCGTTCGCCTTGGTATCGAACGCCATGGGCGATGGTCGGCCTCATCATCCTGGTGAGCGGTTTGCTCCTCTTCCTGATCCGCTCCCGAGAGGACAGGCTCCGTTACAGGGACCGAGTGGAGAAGGAGAAGGCACGATTCCAATTGGACGCGTTGCGCAGCCAGGTGAACCCGCATTTCCTGTTCAACAGCTTCAACACCCTGATCGAGTTGATCGAAGAGGACCAGGAGAAGGCCGTGGAACACGTGGAGCACCTCAGTGAGTTCTTCCGCAACATCCTGCAGGTACGCGACAAGGAACTGATCCCTGTACGCGAGGAATTGCGCTTGCTCGATACCTACTTCTACCTCGAACAGCGGCGATTCGGAGAGCGCATCGCCTTGCACACGCGCATTCCGGAGGAATTGCGCGAACGGTTGTTACCGCCGCTCACGCTGCAGTTGTTGGTGGAGAACGCGATCAAGCACAATGCTGCGACCACCAGCGAGCCGCTCGTGATCGAGGTGGAGGCCGTCGATGATGCGCTGGAGGTCTCCAATCCGGTGCGTCTCAGGAGGACCGCCCTTCCTTCCACGGGCTTCGGTGTCACCAGCATCCGACAACGCTATTCCGCGCTGACCAACAGACCTGTGGACGTCTCAAATGACGGCGCATACTTTCGCGTCCGCATACCCCTGATCGATAAGCCATGAACGTACTTCTCATAGAGGACGAGCAAGCCGCCGTTAAGCGCATCACCAAGCTGCTCGCCGAGATCGACCCAGAGATCACCGTGGTCGGTACTGCGGAGACCATCACCGATGCGGTGCGGTGGATCGAGGACAACGAGAGCCCGGAGCTGGCTTTCTTCGATGTGCAGCTGGCCGATGGCGAGAGCTTTGAGAT
>JADZGG010000048.1 GCA_020854015.1 Flavobacteriales bacterium | reverse complement strand
GGGTGTGGGCAGGCTGTCGCGGAAGTATGCGATGTCGAACTGTGGGGCGTTGGCCTGAGGGTCGCCGCTGGTGAGCGTGTAGGTGAGGCCGGCACTGAGCGGCGCGATCAGCGAGCGTTGCAGTTGCAGCGCCACGAGCGAGGTGATCGCGAGCGGACGATCGTCGCCGTTCTGCACTTCGAGGTAGAGCGTGTCCACAGCCACGTGCGGCCCTTCGATCACCGCGCGTTGGTAGAAGGCGAGGGTGTGCGTGCTGAAGACCTCGCGTTCCGTTCGGAGCACCTTGCGGTTGCGGCGTTCGGTCTGCCAGGTGCGATGGATGGTGGCGAGCTCTGCCTGCCGCCGGAAGGGCAGGGTGTCGCTGGTGGTGTAGCGGAGCCGGTCGATCACCAGCGGATGGTCGCCGTAGATCCGGAACACGGTGCGGCCCTTCTCTTCGTGCCTGTCCCAGCGCACGTTTCCAGCACTGACGTACTGCCCTTCGCTGCGCGCCTGTACGGTGTGGCCCACGCCCAGCACTTGCACCGGCGCGGTGAGCGAATCATTCAGTTCGATGCGGTAATAGCGGTGGTCGCTGAGGGGCAGGTCCATCCAGCGCAGCCCGCGTGCGGCGCCATCGCCGGAAAGCGCAAGGCCTTCGTCCTTCACCATGAACCAGTGTGTGCGGTCGTCGCTGCCGGTGATGCGGGCGCTCTTGTTCACCTGCGCGTTGCGGATGCCAAGCTCAAAACCGTCCATCAAGGTGCCCGCAGGCACTTCGAACTCGACCACGGTGCGCCTGCCCACGCGTTCGTTGCGCAGGATGGAGAAGGGCACAGCACGCACCTCGCTCACGCGCTCCGGTTCGGTGCGGGTGATGTAGGGGACGAGGATGCTGTCCGGAGCGAGTATGCGGATGTCGTTCAATGAGGCTTGGGAGCGCGCCACAACCTCGGGCGAGAGCAGGATCAGGTGGTGGCCGTTGCGTTCGACCGGTCCGATGGTGGTGCGCCAGTGGGGGTGTTGTGCGCTTGCGGAAAGGGCAGCGGTCAGGGCACAGAAGAGCAGCACCGTGCTGGTTGAATTTCGGTAGCGCGGAACGTGTCGCAGCTCCCCCTCCGCCCCCTCGTTGTTCCTCCCGTTGGTCGGACGCGGGGGATGGGTTGAAGCGTTCCGCGTGATCACGGGAAGGGCATCATTCGGTGGGTGCATCGGCATCATCCTTCAGCAACACTTTCAGTTTCTGGTAGAGGAAGCTGATCACGAGCAGCAGCACGCCGAGGCTGATGAACGCCGCTACGCGGGCCCCTTCGGAAGCGCCCTTGATGTCGAAGAGGAAGAGCTTGACGAGCGTGACGCCGAAGAGCGTGAGCGCGATGATGCGCACCATGCGCAGGCGGGCCTTCATGCCGTAGGTCATGAACAGGAAACTGCCCACGCCCCAGAGGATCGGGTAGCCGGCGGTGCGAGCCTTGTAAAGCGCGTGGTGGATCGCGTACGGATCGTTGGACGCTGGTTGCATGGCGAGCAGGATGTGGTCGAGCTCCTGGCTGGCGATGATGACGAGCAAGGTGCACATGGCCCAAGCGTACACGTTCCAGTTGGAGGAGCGGACCTGCAGCACCTCGCGTGACCAGCGCTTCACGCGAATGACCGCGATCACCATCAGCACGAAGGCCGCATAGTGCGCAGCGAGATGTCCAAGGGCATCGCCACCAACCAGGTATTGCCGCAGCTGCTTCATGCCCATGTCGTAGTGCCAGGTGATGAAGAGCAGGAAGGCGATGCCGAAGAGGCCGCCCACGATGTAACGCACCGCGCTCGCAGCGCCCCGGGTGAAATGGTCCACCAACAGCAGGTAGAGCAGGATGTAGGCCATCTCCGCCATGGCCACGCTGCCGACCGGCAGAATGCGGGCCAGCTGGTAGTTCAGTTCGAGCAGGCCCACGCTGAAGCCCAGCATTGTTGCAGCGGCCGCATAGATCCCGCGAAGTGAGCCCACGCTGAGCCCACAGATCGGTTCGTGCTCACGCGCCCAATTGGCCCACAGGCGATGCTGAAGCACAAGCGAACCAATGGCCGCAAGACCGGTGATGAATAAGCGATTCACAAGGGGCGGTAAGGCGATGTGGCGCGGTGCGTTGTATTCGCCGAGGTCCATGAGCAAACTGATGACCATGAGCACGGTAACGGCCATGCTGGCGCGTTCCACCAGCTTGATGCCGGAGCGGTGCGCGAACCACACGAGGAGCACACCTTCCGCCGCCCAGAACAGGGTGATGTAGTTGCCGTCGAGCTGGATCGGTGCGGCCAGGCTGATGAAGGTGAGCACGATGCCGATCAGCAGGTACACGAGGTTGCGCGGCACACGCTCATCACGGAAGAAGCGCAAGGCGAAGACCACGTTCACCGCAGCGAGCAGCACGCAGAGCAGGCCGCCAATGCGTTTGTCCAACTCGCTGAGGAAGCGCATGCTGAGGCTGAAGAAGAGCGCTGTGTTCAGCAGGAAGAGCGAATAGTCCAGCGGCGTGAAGGCCGTGCGGTGCCGCAGGTCGTACAGCAGGATCATGGCGAAGAACACCGCGTAGAACGCGGTGGCGAAACCCATGGCCGGCCACACGGGCTCCGGCTCAATGCCGCCGAAGGACACCAAGGCCCAGGCACCGAACAGCAGCCAGGTGAGCGCGAAGGACAGGATGTTGATGATGGGCCACTTCTTGAAGTTGGCAAGCGCCAGCATGCCCGCGTTCAGGATCAGCAGGTAGGTGAAGAGCACCTTGTAGTTGCCATCGCCGGTGCTGACCATAAAAGGTGTTGCGAAGCCGCCGAGCAGCGCGATCACCGCCAGCTCGCGACGGTCGTACACAAGCGTGAGCAACACGCCCAGTGCGCTGATGCCGACCATGATAGCGAACGCGGCCGTTTGCCCGATGATGTGGTATTGTTGGAAGGCGATGGCGATGCTGAAGTACAAGACCGACAAGCCGCCACCAACGAGCACGGAACTGAAGGCCCGGAACTTCTCCCGCAGGCGATGGGCGAAGAAGAGCAGCACGCCGCCGCTGGCGATGCCGATGAGCGTCTGCGCTGTTTCGCCGATGTAGCCTTTGCCGATGGCGTATTGCAACAGCAGCCCCAGCCCAAGTACCAGGATGGCGATGCCGATCTTGTTTATGAGGTTCTCGCCGATGAACTTCTCCAGATCGGGATTGCGCTCCAGGAAAGACGGACGATGGGGTCGAGGCGGTGGTGGCGTGTATGCAGGTGGAGCCACGACGATCGGTGGAGCAGTCGGCTCCGGTGCCCGAGGTTTTAGCGCTGACGGAACAAGTTCCGGTGCCGGAGCAGGGGGCGGCGTGATGATCGGTGGTCTCTTTTCCTCGGCAGCATTTTCGAAGCGCTCTTGCTCCAAGGGGATCCCTCCGAGGGAAGACGGGGGCTCGGGTGTTGCGGGTGCGACGGGTCCGGGCTTCGCTTGTGGTGCCGTGGCGCTGGCTTGTTGCGGGGGTGCTCCTGGCTCGGCGGGTCCCGACGCGCGGCGAGCGAGCGTCTTCATCAGCTCCTGCATCTGGAGCCTGGTGGTCTGCAGCTCGCGTTCCACCGCGGCCATGCGGTTCTTGGTCCCGATCACCAGGATCAGGATGGCGATGAGCAGGATCAGCAGAAGTCCTTCCATGGTTCAGGTTCTCCGCCAAGCTAGCGGTTCGGACAGGAAGGGCTTATCGCGACGGACGTTTCGTCACGGCCGCCTTGGTCGTGCTCTTCTTCTTTGGGGAGCTCTTGGTGGCCTTCTTCGGAAGGGTGAGGATGTACTCGAGCGAGAGCTTCACCCACTTGTCCAACGCGGCTTTG
>JADZGG010000047.1 GCA_020854015.1 Flavobacteriales bacterium | reverse complement strand
CCCGGGCAAGATGATCCTGTTCATGGGTGTGTCAACGAGTTTGCCAGGTTGCTCATAAGTCGCTTGGCCACACCGTTCGGTATCTCCACGATGGGGTTCGCCGCCACGCTGATGCCTTGCATCAGTTGGTCCAGATCACATTCCAGCACCAGGATCACGTTCCCGCCCATATCCGCGTCGGTGTGGATGTCCACCACCCTTGCCCGAAGCAGAGCATCGGTGCCGCAGTGGTAGACAAAGCCACCATCACTGCTGTTCACCGATCCATCCGAATTCGAGTCGTACACCCCTTCGAACTGTAGGAACTGATACCCGACCGCAGGATTCCAGCCCCAAGCCATCGTAGCATCGTTTAGCGGTGGCGTCGTGAAGGTCAGGGGGTCCGTGTGGTTGGTATTGCTGTCCAATCCAACGCCGAAATGCATCGTGTGCAAGTGCGCATCCACTTCACCGATGGTAGCGATCGCACCGCTGCTTGCTACATCCGCCAGGAAGTACTTCTGAGGGAACGAAGCCACGGTATCACCTTCATCGTTCAGGAAGAATGGCTGGGAAAGGAAGAAGCGCATCCGGTCCACACGCATGGCTTTGCCCAGGCTGTCGAAGATGACCTGCGTGGCAGGATCGAAAGCGGCCCCGTTGTGCATGAAGTTCACCTGAAGGCCCAGCACTGTGTTCGCATGTGTCGCTGGCGGCGAATCCGTGTCATCATCCTTCTTGCACGACTGAAGGGCCACCAGCAGCGTGGAGGCCATAAGGATCGAGGACCAAGTCGTTCTTACCTGCATGTTCACGATGGATAGGTGGGGCGGACGGACTGGCCGACCTTGTACCCACAAAGATAGCCAGGGGCACCCCGAAAGCGCGTGTGAGCCTGGTCACCATGCACTGCCGGACTTGTGATCCTATCTTGTGAACGACTTCACGGCCCGCCATGTTCATCGTTCTCCATAGCTCCGCCGGCGCGGGCAAGACCCACGCATTGGTAAAGCACTACCTGGCGCAATGCCTGGGCACCAAGCAGGTGGATGCCTACCGCCATGTACTGGCGCTAACCTTCACCAACAAGGCCGCCGGTGAGATGCGGGAGCGGGTGATCGGATATCTGAAAAAACTCGCTGTCGGTTCCACGGAAGGGGCCATCCCTTCCCTGCGCCAGGACCTGATCGACGTGTTGGGCCTTACTGCGACAGATCTACAGGCAAGGGCCGACCGCACCCTGCACCACATGCTCCACCACTGGAGCGACGTGGCCATCGGCACCATCGATTCCTTTACCCGGCGCGTGGTGCAACCCTTCGCGCGCGACCTCCGCTTGGACCACGAGCTGCGGATGACCACCGACCAGGACCACTACCAGAATGCCGCTGTGGACCTGCTGCTGGCCGAAGCGGGAAAGGACCCAGCGCTCACCGAGCTCCTGCTGGCCACCTGTGCCGGACTGATCGAGGACGAACAGGCCTGGCGCGTGGACAAGCCCATCCGCGACCTGAGCGCACAGTTGGACAAGGAACAAGCGTTGGAACACCTGGCCGCGCTCCGCGAACTCGGCGACCGGATGTTCATCGACCTCGACCGGCGCCTTCGAGCCAAGATCAACGCCTTCACCGCTCAGGTGCGCACGTTGGGACAATCGGCGTTGGACACCTTGATGGCAGCTGGAGTTACGGAAAAGGACGTCTACCAAGGCCGCTCGGGTCCGCTGAGCTACCTGCGGAAACTGGCGCGCTTCGACCGTACGCTCGACCCGATGGGCTCACACACCGCAAAAGCCTTGGAGACCGACCGTTGGTCCTCCGGTTCGGCGGACCCTGCGACCAAAGCCCTGCTGGAAGGCTTGGGAACCATGATCGCCCAAGTGATCCGGGAGGCGGAGAACCTACGGCGAGCGATGCGCGAACACACGATCATGTGCGCAGTGCAACGCGACCTCATGCCTTCCGCCGTTCTGCACTTGCTTGACCGCACGCTGGAGGATCTGAAGCGTACCGACGCCGTCGTGTTCTTCAGCGACCTCACGCGCAAAGTGGCTTCCGTGGTGCAGGACGAACCCGCACCTTTCATCTTCGAGCGCCTCGGTGAACGGTACACTCACTTTCTGATCGACGAGTTCCAGGACACGTCCTTGTTGCAGTGGCAATGCCTGCTTCCCTTGGTGGAGAACGCACTGGGGAATGGAGGCACCGTATTGCTGGTTGGCGACGCCAAGCAGGCCATCTACCGCTGGAGGAACGGGGAAGTACGGCAGTTCATCGACATGCCGAAGCTCTTCCGAAAAGAACTCCTCCCCGATGCGGACGTTCGCGAACGCGCGTTGGAACAAGCCTATCGAGCGGCCACGCCCCTCGTTCACAACCGTCGCTCGGCCCGCTCCATCATCACCTTCAACAACGATCTTTTCAGGACCATGCGTGATGCGGTGCCGGAACGCTTCCGCAACGCGTATCGCGACGTGGCTCAGGAACCGCACAGGACCTTGGACGGCCTTGTTCAGCTCAGTCCTCTGGAAGAAGCCGAGGTGGAAGCTCCTTCGCCCCTGCTCCGCATGACCTCCCGTTGTGTGCGAGAAGCTCTTGAGGATGGATACGCGCCAGGTGATATTGCCGTGTTGGTGCGCAGCCGCAAGGTTGGAACGGCCGTGGCCGAACACCTGGTCGCCGAAGGCCACCAAGTGCTTTCCCCCGACGGACTGCGGCTCGGCGGCGATCCTGTTTGCGAACTCGTACTGGCAGTGCTCGGCCTCCTTCAACATGGCGATGACGTGCATGCAGCGCGTGCGCACCAATTGCTGGCCATCATCGAAGCGACCGACGCACGCGTACTGCCTTTCACACCGAAGGATGGACAGCCATTGAACCCACGACGCGCGATGCAGGAATGGTTGTCGCAGCATCCGGCGATCTCCTTGCAGGTTCCTGTAGTGGAGTGCATCGGCAAGATCGCGGAAGCCATCGGTCGCCCCCCCGCTGGTGATGCCTACCTCCTGTTCCTGATGGATGAAGCGCATGCCTGTTCGCTGGAGCACGGCCCTGACGTGACCGCATTCCTTTCGCATTGGGAGCGTACAGGACAGAAACGGGCCATCGAATTACCGCCCACGACCGCCGCCATTCGCGTGATGACCATCCATGCATCGAAGGGATTACAATTCCCGGTCGTGATCATCCCTGACGCGGAGATGCACGGACGAGGTGCGCACCGCGAGCTGCTCTGGATGAAGCCACGCGAGGTGGTGCCCGACCTCCCGAGCGCCCTGGTGCGCATAGACTCAAGTCTGCTCGAACTGGAAGTGCCGGAGGTCGTCGAAGAAGCAGAGTTGAAGTTGCTGGATGAAATGAACCTCTTGTATGTTGCCTTCACCCGGCCGGAGGACAGGCTCTATGTTGGTGTGGACACGAAGAGCAAGAGCCCGATCGGCACGGTACTGCTCGCCTTCCTCGGCACACCTATCGAAGGATCCTGGAGGTATGGCGAACGTATTCGCACCGAGCGAAGCACACAGCAAGTTGTGCCCGACATGCTTCAGGACGTGACCCACACGGATTGGCGTCAGCAGATCAAGCTGCGTCGTCAATCACCGCAGGACTGGGACCCGACGGATCCCGATCCGGACCGTACGTTCGGAAATACCGTGCATGACCTATTGGCCTCGGTGGTCGCGCCGGACGATCTGGACCACGCGATCCAACGAGCCGTGGCCGCAGGTGACCTTTCTGCTGAACAGGCCCTGACCCTGGGCGCCCGGCTCCAACATCTGCTGGCAGCACCCGGCATGGGCCGTTTCTATGCAAAGGATCTGGTCGTTCGCAATGAGGCCACACTTATCAGTACCGATGGCAAGGCCTACCGCCCGGACAGGGTGGTGCTAGGCGCTGACTCCACTGACGTACTTGACATCAAGACCGGTCGACCAGCGGACAGCCATCACACGCAGGTCGCCAATTACATCAACCTGCTCCGCGAGCTCGGCCTGCCACAAGTGAGCGGACACCTGCTCTACGTGCGCACCGGATCCCTTACACCTGTGGACGCCTGATGAACGCTTCCTGGACCATCGTGCCTTTCGAAGGACTTTCCGCACGGGATCTTCACGCGGTGCTGAAGTTGCGCGTGGATGTGTTCGTGGTGGAACAGACCTGTCCCTATGCGGAAGTCGATGGACAGGACCCACAAGCCACGCATGTACTGGGCAAGGATGACGCGGGCACGCTGATCGCCTACGCCAGGGTGCTGCCGCCGGATGCACATGGT
>JADZGG010000046.1 GCA_020854015.1 Flavobacteriales bacterium | reverse complement strand
TCCAAGCAGTGCCCATGTCACCGAAGCCGATGATCTGGAAATTCTGGATGAGGTCGCTGCGGATCGGGCGATTGATGAGGTACTTGAACAAGGGGATGCGTAGCTCGGTGTTCAGCAGTGCGAAGCTGCTGCCGTTACGCGCGTTGTAATAGAAGCCACGCAAGGGAACACCACTGCTTTGGTAGGTATAGTTCTGCGATTGGTCAACGGGGATCGACTCATCCACTTTTGGGAAGAACCAATTGTCCACGCCGCCCATGTAGAACAGCACCTTGCGACTGCCAAAGGAGCTACTGCCTGCCAGACGAGAAACCCAGATGATGTCACGATGCACCTTGAGCGAATGGCGAAGGTCCATGCCGACCACCTGCATGTCGGTATCGCGGTTGTCCGGCTGGATGTAGTACTCCCCGAAGAACTTCAGCTTCCAACCGGTCCACAGGTTGAGGCCGCGCGGAATGGAGCTGTCGTAGACATACTCCAAGCGGGTGCCCGTCATGTGGTCGGAGTAGTTGGGCTGGCGCAGACTGACGCCGTCGGTGCTTTGCACCACATAGCGGTCATTGCGGTACAGCAACGATCCCCGCACGCAGGCCAACTCGCTGAACGGCCAGGTGATGCGCGCCACTGCAGAGTGGGAATGGAGCTTCACCAGACCGACATTGGAAACACCCTGGATGGCTTGGCGTTGGAAAATGAACTCCTTGTTCAGGCGACGCTTCAGGTTGGCGTAGCGTAACAGGTAGTCGTTGTTGTTCAGATCGAGCGCCAGTCGGAAACCGCCGATGATCTTGTGGTCCTCGAACAGGTCGCTCGCGGCCATGCTCACCATACCGCTGAGGCCCGGGTTGAGCGAGGAAGCACCGGAAAGCGGCTGATAGAACTGCGCGTTATAACTGTTGCCC
The DNA here is from genome assembly GCA_020854015.1 of Flavobacteriales bacterium. GTDB lineage: Bacteria > Bacteroidota > Bacteroidia > Flavobacteriales_F > PHOS-HE28 > PHOS-HE28. The sequence goes on along the minus strand of JADZGG010000046.1, from coordinate 3,883 downwards.
AGTTGGGTCAGCACTTCATCCGTTGCGAAATTGACGTTGTAGTTGCGCTGCTCAGGGAAGCTGAGCGTGATGCCTTGCCCAACTGCCTTGTTGGTGGAATCCACCATGCCGATCACCGGCACATCGCCAGCGTGCTGTCCGGCCGCCGCGCTTTCGTCAGCGAAGCGATAGTCGCGAATGTCAACAGCATCGGCCGTGGTGTCGGGAGGATACTGCGGAGCCACCTTCACAACAGGGCTCATGTCATCGGTGATCGCACCACCGGTCAGGTCTTCGCGCTTCGCCGGACCAGGGTGCTCGGCATCCTCCCCCTGTACGGTGCCACCATCGGTGGTGGTGCCGAACATGAACCGGTAGGCTCCATCAACGTACATGAGCTGGCTATAGCGACCACGCTTCATGTTCACCTCCTGCTCAATGATGCTGCGCTTCAGATCGGTCACACGGGCCTCACTGGTGAAGTAGCGGTAGTGCACCGTTGTATCGATGCCGGATACGGCGCTGTCGTAGGTCACGAGCCAGCGGTTGTTCAGGCCGCCTTTGTCGCTCAGGTAGGTATAGCTGGAGCTGTCGTATTGGGCAGGCTGCGTCTCGTTGTAACCCGGCGTCCGGCTCATGCGCTGAAGGACCGGTGAGCGCGTTTCGAGGTCGAAGATGAAGATGTCCTTCGCTCCAAGGTGATACGTGACGTCCTTCTCCAAGCGCAGCGTATCATCCGTTCGGTCACTGCTGAAGATGATGCCCTTGTCATCATTCACGAAGCGCGGGTCGAGGTCATCGAAGAGGTCGTCGGTGAGCTGCTCCTGGCGGTTGCCGATCACATAGTACTGGTACAGGTCAGTGTGCCCTTCACGAACACCGCTGAACACCATCCGCTGCCCATCGGCGCTGTAAGCCATGCTCAGGATCTTCTCCAGCAGGAACACCGGCTTGGTCACCGTCTTGCGGTCGTCGATGGTGTAGGTGTTGAGGTACAGCTCACCGCGTTTCTCCAAGGTGTAGGTCAACGCACGACCAGTGGGGTGCCAGGCCAACACAGGATAGCTGCGGTCCACAATGCGGTTCAACTTCTTCTCCCCCTTCAGCAACCGACGCAGCTTCTTCTCGGTACGATCGTAGAGCCACAACTTGTACTGGCCCATCTCATTGCTCACCCAGGCAGCATAACGGCCATCGGGGCTCAGTTTGAACTGGCTGTAGTTGCGTGTGCGCTTCGTCCTCACCGGAAGCACCTCCAGCTGTGCAGCCTGTTTCATCCGATCCTCAGCGGTGAAGCGCTCCTTGTAGTAGGCATTGCACTCTTCCGTCAGGGTCTTGAGGCCTACGCCGAGGACATACAGGAAGCCTCCCTCGGGATTCCGGCTCACCCGCGTCATGTAAAGGATGTTGGGTATCACACTGGGGCCATAAACATCGGCCACATAAGCCCAAATGGATTGCCCGGCCAGTGCGGCATCCTCTCCGGTCAAGCGGTTCAGCTTGTCGAAGCGGCCGCTAAGCACACCATCGCGCAGGCGGCTCATCTCGGTCGGCCCCATCGGTCCTGTGGCCTGCGCCACAACGCCCTTGGTGTACCATTCGGGCAGGTTCAATAATGTGCTGTTCTTGAGCACCTCGCGCCAGTTGCCCCCGTACATCATGCGGTCCAGCATCACCTGGGCCAGGCCGGAGCGCACCTGACGATCGAGCAGCGCATGTTCACCCTCGTTGTACACGAAGATCTTGGTGCCCACGATGCGTGTAACGCCACCGATGTTGTAGGCCTCGTCCGTGGTCACACCGATGTTGCTCTGTCGGAAGTCGGTGAGGGAGTTGTACACCACGAACTGCAAGCGCTCATCCACGGTGTAGTCGAAGAAGCCTTCGAGCTCCTTCTTGTTCTTGTGGGCGCTGAGCGCCACATAGCGGGCCACATCACGGCCTCCCTTGTAGAAGTAGGTCTCCAGCTGGTCGAAGCGGTAGTACTGCCAGAGGAAATCCTGGTACTGCACGCGGTTCTTGCCATACTCCTGGTAGGACCCGTTGTAGAACTGGGCCCACAGGCCGCTGACCGGCACGCAGAGCGCCAGGATCAGCAACAGCCGTGGGAAGAGGAGGATCGGGCGATGGAACACCGTACTGAAGATAGCTACTTTCGGGGCCTTGTTGTGGAGCCCGGCTCCGCGAATTTCAGGCTTTTCCGCTCGTGCTGCGCATCGTCCCCTTCACCTTCAACCCCTTCCAGGAGAATACCTACGTGCTTCACGATGGCCGCGAGGCCGTTCTGGTCGATCCGGGCTGCTGGAACACGGGGGAGGAACATGAGCTGGAGACCTACTTCGCGGAGAACGGACTGACCCCCACCCGTCTTGTGCTGACGCACGCCCACATCGACCATGTGCTGGGCTGTGCGTGGGCCTTCCAGCGCTACGGGTTGAAGCCCCAGGTGCACCGGGCCGACCTGGAAATGCTGCGGGGCGCGCCCAATGTGGGCCGCAGGTACGGGCTGCATTGCGAACCTGTGCCGGAGCCTGATGTGTTCCTGGAGGAAGGTGATACCATCACCCTTGGGAATGCACGGATGGCGGTGCTCTTCGTTCCGGGCCATGCCCCAGGCCACATCGCCCTCTACCACGCCGAGGAGCGTTTCGTGATCGCCGGGGATGTGCTCTTCCACCGCAGCATCGGGCGTACGGACCTGCCCGGCGGGGATCTCGGCACCCTCCTCAGCAGCATCAGCACCAAGCTGTTCCCCTTGGGCGATGATGTGGTCGTTCACAGCGGTCACGGGCCTGCGACCACTATCGGTGACGAGCGGAAGCACAACCCTTTCCTGAAACAACTGTAGAGCAGGTGCTCCGGCCAGGCTCACTGGTTGGGCGGCTTGGGGTCCACCGTACGGCTCTTCTCGAACTCGTTGTGTTTGATCGGCGGCGGGCAATCGAAGCCATCCCGGGCACGCAGGAAAAGAAAGCGAATGCTGAAGATGATCGGTCGGTATTGGCTGCTGAACCATTGCAACTGGCCCAGGCCTTCATCCGTTGGCACCATGCTGAAGATCGGCGTTTCCAGCGCGGGGATCAGGATCAGGTTGCCGGTGAGCTTGAATCCGTAACCCACCTTGAAATGCAGCTGGGCCATCAGGTCCGGGGGAAAGCTGTGACCATTGAGCAGGGAATCGCCCGTGTGCTCGTAATCGCTGCCCAGCCGATAGTCCACGTTTGCGCCCAAGCTCAGTTGCACGAACTGGTAGTCGAAGGTGGGAATGAACTTGTTCGCGTTGGCATTGAAGGTGAGCAACCGTTCCGCGAAGGTGCCCTCCCCGGTCAGCTCGGCTGCGCTATCGCCGCGCATCAAGTTGCCCGCATATGACTCGCTGCCCCGCAGGTTCTTGTATGCCAACCCGACATCGAAGTAGTCCACGATCACCGGATCACGGGTGTACCACGTCAGTCCAGCTTCCAGATAGAGCCCAAGGCGACCCTTCGGATCGTAGGTAGTGGTGTACACCGTGTCCGCATTGCGTAGCACCTCCTCCTCTTCGTCCTTGAAACGGGGAAGCGTGTAAGTAAGCCCCGGCGCCACGAACCAACCGATGCGCTTAGCCTGCCCGTCCAAGGGGATGATGTCCTTGCGCTTACGGTCATAACGGCCTTGGGCCATTGTGGATAGGCCGGACAACACCAACAGGAAGATCAGCAAGCTTCGTTTCATCGCCCCGCAAGTTGGCGCCATGCACACTGGTTCAACGTTCAACCGCGGTCGAACGTATCAACGAAGGCGTGTGGGAAGCCCGGGCCGCCTCAGTGCACCACGTCAACCCGGCGGGTCTCGTTACCCACCTTCACCACGTACGTGCCATCATAAAGTGTGCGCGTGTCGAGGTACCAGATGGTGGCACCCT
>JADZGG010000045.1 GCA_020854015.1 Flavobacteriales bacterium | reverse complement strand
CCCTCGCGACCAGGGTGTTATGGGAGACGCTGCAGTCGATCAGCTCCAGGTACGAGTTGTGCTCCGCGTCAATACCTCCCCCCGTGCTGACCGCGAAATAGACCGGATCATAATAGCACCGGGCCTCCACGGTGTTCCCATCTATCGTGCATCCGATCAGTTGCGCCGCTCCATCGAGGGTGAACCCTCCGCCCTCTGCAATGACACTGCCCGCGAACGAATTGGTCTGCCAGCACCTGTTCAGCAGGAAGGCGCTATGGACCATCCGCACGGAGTCGGCCACGATGTACGCACCGCCGCCTTGCGGGCCCACCGCGATCCCGCTGCCGCCGGCGCTGTGCAGCAGGTTGTTCTCCACCACACAATCGGTCATGCGCACCCGCAGCGCCTCGATCCGGGCGCCACCACCGTAGATCGTGCCCCCGCCGCTGCTGTTCGTGCAATCGGCGATGCGCACGCTGTCAAGCACAAGCGTGTCGCCTGTGAAGAACAGACCCGCCCCGCCGTTGCTGAGGTTGCCGGTGATCTGCCCGTCCACCAAGGATAGCCCGCTGATCCACGAACTGTGGCCCTGAACGATCAACACGCCGGACTGCCCGCCACCACTGATGGTGAGCTGGTCCATGCCGGGGCCATCGATCACCAGGTCCTTGTCGTAGACGATGGCGCCGTTGATCAGCGTAATGGTGCCCGTGACCTGGAACCGGATGGTATCGCCGGGCAGCGCCAGGCCCACCTCCGACCGGAACGACCCCGCGCCGCTGTCGAAGAGGTTCGTGATGTAGTGGACCGTTTGGGCGCTAGCGGGCAACTGGCCCAGCAACACGCAGATCAGGAGCGGAAAGGTGATCTTCATGATGGAAAAGTAGTATGGATCGCCCGATCATTCAGCATCGGTGTATCGTGGTGGGCAGGGTCCCACGCCATGGTGGTCAGGGGCGCATGCATGGACAGTGTGTTGAGGCTCAAGCAGGGCGTCGTCGATCTTACTTCGCATCCTATCGCCCGAACATTAATGGCACCGTCGAACAAGCCCACTCATTGTCAATGTGCACCCGGCCTTGCCAAAGGTTCTCTGAGCGCTTCCTGCAGGCGGAAGAAGGGTGGGGAGTGTTAGTGCTGCAGTGATCGGTCCTGTATGTGCCCGCACTCGGCCGCCGTTCACTTTTCGTCCAATGCCGGAAAGTTGTGTTATAGAACACGGCGCCAAAGGGGGCGCTCCCAGAGAACTGCCGCAGGACGTTCTTCATGAAGCCCAGTACGTCGGAAAAGAAATCGAAGAAGAGGCCGGCGAAGGGTTGATGGCAGTGCCCAGCGACCTCGATCCAGGTGATAACGGGAATCCCGAACTTCGGACCGATGGAAAGCTCAGGGCAACTGCGCAAGTCCGGCATCCGGACCACGGTGGTGCTCTACGGTTTAGCAATGGCTGTGTTGGTCTTCATCCTGAAGTACGTTGAGTACCGATACTGGATCCGTGACCTGCGCATGGAGGTATACGTAGGTGTGGTGGCGGTGCTGTTCACAGGATTGGGTGTTTGGGTGGGTTCGAAGCTGCTCGCAGAAAAGAAGGAGAAGCAAGTGGTCGCCGTTCCATTGCCTGTGCTGAAGGATGGATCCTTGCGGTCCTTGGGCATCAGTGCGCGCGAATTGGAGGTGCTTCACCTCATGGCCCAAGGTTGTTCCAACCGGGAGATCGCGGACAGGCTCTTCATCTCCCTGCCCACCGTGAAGTCCCATGCATCAAGCTTGTTCGTGAAGCTGGACGTGAGCCGTCGCACTCAAGCGGTCCACAAAGCCAAGTCCTTGGGTATCATTGCCTGACGGATATCCGACTTCGGTATGGATCTGCTTTTCAGGCCTTGATCCATACCAAAGGATGAGGCCCGGAACGCGAGCCCTGCCTTGGTTCGCAACCACAAAACCAACAACATGAAAAAGATCGTTCTCACCTACGGGATCATCGGCGGGGTCATCGTGTCCGCCATGATGTGGTTGACCCTCGGCAGCGGCAAGCACGACTTCGACAATGGGATGTGGATCGGCTACACGACCATGGTCATCGCCTTGTCCACCATCTTCTTTGCGGTGAAGGCGCATCGGGACAAGCACCTCGGCGGGTCCATCAGCTTCGGCAAGGCCTTCCTTGTGGGACTGTACATCACACTGATCGCATCCACGATGTACGTTGCCTCATGGCTGTTGCTCAGCGCCACCACCGAGCAGGACTTCATGCAGGCGTACTACGAGCATGAAAAGGTCCAAATGGAAAGCAGTGGTCTGCCGGCTGAGCAAGTGGAGGCGAAGCTCCAGGAGATGCGAGCGTTCGGTGAGATGTACAAGAACCCTGTCGTGAAGATCGGTTTCACCTACATGGAGATCCTGCCGGTCGGACTCCTGGTCAGCCTGCTTTGCGCGGCCCTCTTGAGGCGCAGGGTGCCGGTCGGAGTGGCCTGATAAGGATGGCGTTGTAATACGTAGTACGCATGAAACTTCCCATCATTCTGCTCGTCGTGTTCCTCGGTGCAGCGTGTTCCCGATCGCCGGCGGTGAAGGTGGATGATGATGGTCGTTCTGGTCCTGCTGCGTCCGGTCCTGCGACCGTTGAGCTCTGCGGCCATACCTGGTCGACCAGCGATCTCGATGTGGTCACGTACCGCAACGGCGACACTATTCCGCAGGTCACCGATCCTGCGGCGTGGGTGAAGCTGACGACCGGCGCTTGGTGCTGGTACAACAACGACTCGGCGACCTATCACCACTACGGCAGGCTCTACAACTGGTATGCGGTGAACGATCCGCGTGGCCTTGCGCCGCAAGGCTGGCATGTGCTCACCGACATGGAGTGGGAAGCGATGGAAGCGTGCCTGGGCGAGGATTCTGTCGGGTTCCGCATGCGGGCTGCAAGTTCGGGGCAATGGCCCGGTCCGGCCACGGTCATCGACAACAGCAGCGGCTTCAACGGCCTTCCGAGCGGGATCCGTTCGGACGGAGGTGTGTTCAGCCATGGCGGTAGCTCAGCTGTGTATTGGACCTCCGTGGAAGGAAGCGTGAGCGATGCCTGGTGCGGCCGGCTGATCCACTATGCCGACCTTCAAGGTGTCCCTGCCATGATGACCGGGGTTGGCTATATGAACAAGAGCGATGGCTACGCCGTGCGGTACGTGAAGGATCGATAGGGTCTTGCGTGGGCATTGAACAGGCCGATCCGATGGACGCCGATCCACCGATAATTTCGTGTTGCACAATTCCTCCCATGCCGACCCGCACGACCAAGACCGCCAAGCGAGCTGTGAACGCAACTTCTGCTGCACCCCGTAAGACAGGCAATACGAAGCCTGTGAAACTCCTAGCCGGCGGCAATCCGCAGATCGCGAAAGGGGAGGGTGACGCCCCGGTCCAGACGTACATCGCTGCGATGCCCGGCTGGAAACGCGAGGTCGGTGAACGCCTTGATGCGCTCATCGTGAAGAGCGTTCCCAACGTCTGGAAGGCCGTGAAGTGGAATTCGCCGTTCTATGGGATCGAGGGTCAGGGATGGTTCGTGTCGTTCCACGTCTTTGCCAAGTATGTCAAGGTGGCGTTCTTCCGTGGTGCGTCGTTGCGACCGCTGCCACCGGGCGTATCCAAGCAAAGGGAAGTTCGCTACCTCGACATCCTCGAGGGCGACAAGGTCGATGAGGAACAACTTGCAAAGTGGTTGAAGCAAGCGGCCAAGTTGCCGGGCTGGCTGCCTTAAGCCACTGCCGCCAATGGGGCGTTCCGATCAGATCTTCACAAGCACCTTCTCGAAACACATGCTGCTCTCCACACCTGCGTACTGTCCGTAGTTCGGGATGAGGTGGTAGCCGCACTTCCGGTAGAGCGCGATCGCCTCCGGTTGCTTCGTTCCTGTCTCCAGCACACAACGCCCGTAGCCGAGTTCGTGGGCCCAACGCTCCAATGTGCCAAGCACAGCGGAAGCGATGCCCTTCTGTCTGTGCGTAGGAGGGACGTACATCCGCTTGATCTCCACGGCCGATCCATCGAACGGCTTGAACGCGCCACAACCTATGGGGGCCGATCCATCCAAAACCACCACCACATGCCGAATGTCATTCAGCTTATTGAACTGGGCGAAGAACGCGTGTTCGCTGCCATCCCGGATCGCGAGGTCCTTGTCCAGCTCAGCGACCAGCTCACGGAAGGCGGGATCGGTGGAGTCCGTTCGGATCAGTTGGTAGGACCCGCGTTCCATTGTGATATTGGATCGGCGATCGGTGGTTGAGCTGGCACTCATGGGCTAAAGATGTTTCGGCTCGGACCGGTCCTCGCTCACGGATGGAACACCTCCTTCCGCTCCAGCATCTCCACGAACTGTGCGAGGCGCTTGGCGCGCGTTTCGGGCTTGGCGGTCTTCTCCAAGCGGTGCAAGATGGCGTAGCGGTTCTGTGCGTTCAGTGTCTTGTAGAATGCCTGTGCGCGCGGGTTCTTGCGCAGGGCGGCCAGCAGGTCCTTGGGTTCGGCGATGGTGGAGCCGGGGCTGTAGGCGCGGTCCCATTCGCCATTGGCCTTCGCGACCTTCACGGCCGCAAGTCCAGCGGGCGTCATCGCGCCCGCTTCGATCAGCGCGATCACTCGGTTTCGGTTGACCTGGCTCCAGATGCTACGCGCCTTGCGTGGAGTGAATCGTTGCACAAAGGAGCGTACGTCGTACGATCTTCGGATGGCGTCGATCCAACCGTGGCAGAGCGCCGTCTCCACCGCGTCATCGTACCTGATCGTGATCAGTCCGCTGTTCTTCTTGCCGATACGCAACCAGACGCCTGTGTTCTTGTCGTGATGCTTGATCAACCAGGCATGCCATTCACCAGCTGTGGCGAACACATGAACGTCGGTCTCCTGGATGGGGACGGTGAGCTTGGCCATGTTGGCGAAGATCGCATGAGCTACGCCTACTGCGTTCCGTGCCGCATATAGCTTCCAGTGGTCCGACCAGCTGTTCGTTCGGTGCATGGTTTGCGCGGTCCTTGCCAACTTAGCGCCATGCATCCCTGGCTCGCTCCGCTCCATGCCACTTTCAAGCACCATGCGAACGCCGAGAATGCCGCTGCCATGCGCGCCTATATGAAGGGTCATTTCCCCTTCTTCGGCATCAAGACACCGGACCGGCGTGAACTGGTGAAGGAGCACATTGCCCTGCATGGTGTTCCGGAACTGACCGAACTTCCGGCCATCGCGCGTTCGGCTTTCGCACTTCCTGAGCGTGAACTGCACCAAGTGGCCGTGGACCTCTTGATGAAACATGCGAAGAAGCTGAAACCCGAACACCTGCCCTTGGTGGAGGAGCTGATCACCACGAAGAGCTGGTGGGACAGCGTGGATGCTTTAGCCGTGCATGTGGTGGGCGTAATTCTGAAGAAGTACCCGAAAGAGGTCGCTCCGTGGAACAAGCGTTGGATCTCTCACTCCGACCTGTGGTTGAACCGCACCGCCATCCTGTTCCAGAACCGGTGGAAAGGCGACACCGACCGGGAATTGCTCTTCGCCAACATCGAGCGGCATGCAGGGCACAAGGACTTCTTCATCCGCAAGGCTATTGGTTGGTCGCTACGCGAATTGGGCGCCACCGATCCCGATGTTGTGCGAGCGTTCGTTCGTTCCCGAAAGCTGAGTCCCTTGAGTGAACGCGAAGCCTTGAAGCATCTTTAGGCACGGTCCAGTACGATACCGCTTCGTCGCTGAAAAGGGTGGTTCCGTCGGGTTGGATCGTGCATTGCCCGGATGGGTCGTACACCTTTGACGTGCGCATAGCTTCGAGCAACATGGTACACCTGGGCAACTTGACCGTGATCGATCAGAACGAACCGTTGCTGATGGAACTGGATCCCCAGGACCTGGTCTTCCTGCTGGAATTGCCAGCCGCTCAGCGATTGGGGCACATCGTGAGCTTGAACCGCACGGCTCGTTATTCGAACCGTTTGAACGCCTTTGCGCTTTTAGAGCGCTTGAGCGAAGCGGGAGCTGATGCGACTGAAGCGACCGGCAACGATCGGCCCCACTGAAGCTGACCGATGGAGGTCCGATCCTCACGTTCAAGGTTCGAACAGCTGCATCTTTGGGCATGGTGGGAGCGCTGCGTTGGTCTTTGTTGCTGATGATCTTGCTCGGATCGTACTTGACCGCTGGGGCGCAGGATTCCACGTTGTACGTGTATGGTAAGGTCCGGAATTACGCCACAGGACAGGTACCACCGGGCTATGAGGTGCTGGCGGTGAACGTGCGCGACACCACCGATGCGCTTCGTGCACGTACCGATGCCCAGGGCAAGTTCGAACTGGTGCTGCGCGCGGACCGGGTCTATGCGTTGATCTATAGGGCCCCGGCATTCACCCCGAAACACATGCTTTTCGACCTGCGTGGCCCCAATGCGGCCCAATGGAAGGACGGTTTCGCCATGAACGTGGACATGGCCTTGGTGCGGGTGATGCCCGGCCTTGATGCTTCCGTGTTCGATCAGCCGGTGGGGCGGTGCGGGTTCAACATGAACAGTGGACAGTTCGAATGGGACCAGGCCTACAACGAACAGCTCCGCCCCAAGCTCAAGCAGTTCACCGATTCCTTGGAGCGCAGGGCTCCGACGATCGCCCCGGACCTGCCTCCTTTGGATATTCCCATCGTGCACCCCAGGTAGGCCGACCGGGATGAATGACCGGATGAGTGCTTTTCAATTGTCGACGAATTGTCTATTTTAGTCGTCGAATGAACGTAGCATCCGTACGCCCCATCATCTTGCTCCGGCAGGACGCCTATGTCACCGT
>JADZGG010000044.1 GCA_020854015.1 Flavobacteriales bacterium | reverse complement strand
TCGCTGATCTTCAACTCCTTTTTCAACGGCGATCCAATGGATCCAAGATGACGGACGTGTGACGTGGACATTGGCGTTCCGTCCGAACATCACGTTACCTTAGATGTTCTTGTACGTGAACGGAACTTGAACACGGCAAGACCTGAGCAACGCATCAAACAAGCGGACGAGCGACCTGCAACGTTCCCCGCACTGACGATGGAGAACCAGAAGAAGGAATTGGAAAAGACCGAGAACACCGCCACAGCCTTGAACGAGGAGCAACGCTCCTACGCCGGGTATTTCAGTGGCGGGGACCTCACGTTCGACCCGATGAAGGACCTGAACCTACCTGGCAGCTACGAGGAAGTGCTGTCGCGGTTCGAGAAACTTCAGGGTGAGCGCGCCGTGGAAGTGTTGAACTGACCGGCCCGAAGATCCTTTGCGAAAGCCCCGCCCCGAGCGGGGCTTTCGCGTTGAAGGTCCTTGCTGGGCGCCCCTACCCTGACGATCGTCTTGGAATTGTCCGTGGTGCGGTCCTAATTTCAAGGCATCCCCCGCGCGTCCCGCTGGACCGGGACCTCCACGGTGGCACGAACCTCACGTCCCACCAATCCCTTTTTCCGCCATGAGAGTCTTCGATGCGAAACACATCAAGAACATCGTCCTGCTCGGCTCCCACGGATGCGGCAAGACCACGCTGGCTGAAACCATGCTCTTCGAAGCGGGTCTGATCAAACGCCGCGGCCGTATCGAGGACAAGAACACCGTCAGTGACTTCCACGAGATAGAGCATGAGCGTGGCAGTAGCGTATACGCCACCTGCTTACATACCGAGTGGCGGAACTACAAGATCAACATCATTGATACACCCGGATTGGACGATCTGGTCGGCGAGACCATTCCAGCGCTGCGCGTAGCCGACACGTGCGTGCTCATGCTCAGCGCCCATCATGGCGTGGAGGTCGGAACGGACCTGATCTGGGAGCACATGCAACGCTACGATCGCCCTGTGATGATCGCTGTGAACGCGCTGGACCATCCGAACGCCGACTTCGATGCCACGGTGGCCCAGGCACAGGAACACTTCGGTACAGCGGTGACCATCATGCAGTATCCCGTGGAGCAGGGCGAAGGCTTCCATCGCTACATCGACCTGTTGAAGATGACGATGTACGTGTTCAAGGACGACGGCGGCAAGCCCGAGAAACAACCGATACCGGAGAGCGAGAAGGCACGGGCCGAAGAGCTGCACAAGATCCTCGTGGAAAAGGCCGCGGAGAACGACGAGGCCTTGATGGAGCACTACTTCGAGAAAGGCGAGCTCGACGAGGATGAGATGCGCATCGGTCTGAAGAAGGGCATGATGCAACGCACCTGCTTCCCCGTCTTCTGCCTGAGCGCCTTGCGCAACATGGGCAGCGGCCGGCTGATGGGCTACATCGACAACGTCGCACCGAGCGCTGTGGAGATGCCTGCAGTACCGCTGGTGGACGGTGGTGAACTGACCTGCCGGGATGATGGTCCGACAGTGCTCTTCACGTTCCGAACGGTCCAGGAACCGCGCACCGGACAAGTGAGCTTCTTCAAGGTGATGAGCGGCACCCTGAAGGAGGGACAGGAACTGGTGAACGACAACACCGGCGCTACTGAGCGCATCGGACAGCTCTTCATCGTGGACGGCAAGGAGCGCAAGCCTGTAGAGCAGCTCGCGGCCGGTGACATCGGTGCCACCTTGAAGCTGAAGGACACAAGCACCGCGCATACGCTGCACACGCCCGGCAAGTCCATCAAGCTGCAACCCATCGCCTTCCCGGAGCCGCGCCTGCGCCTGACCATCAAGGCCACCGATACCAAGCAGGAAGAACGCTTGCATGCGGCGATCCTGGAGATCCAGAAGGAGGACCCGACCATCGTGCTGCAATACATGCGCGAAACGAGCCAGCAAGTAGTGGCGGGCCAGGGCGAATTGCACCTGAACCTGCTGAAGTGGCGGCTAGCGCACCAGTACAAGATCGACGTGGAGTTCGGCAGCCCGCGCGTGAGCTACCGCGAGACCATCCGCAGACCCGCTGAAGCGAGCTACCGGCACAAGAAGCAGACCGGCGGCAGTGGCCAGTTCGGCGAGGTGCACCTGAAGATCGAACCCTGGACCGAAGGCATGCCCGAGCCCCACGGCCACAGCGTGCGCGGCAAGGAGGAACACGACCTGCCCACCGGCGGCAAGCTGGTGTTCTACAACTGCGTGGTCGGAGGCGTCATCGACACCAAGTTCATGCCCAGCATCCTGAAAGGGATCCTCGAGAAAATGGAACGCGGGCCGCTCCCGGGATCCCCAGCGCGCGACATCCGTGTGATCGTGCACGAAGGCAAGATGCACGCAGTGGACAGCAACGACATCAGCTTCAAGATCGCAGGCACCATGGCCTTCCGCGAAGCCTTCACCAAGGCGGACCCGCAGCTCATGGAACCCATTCAGGAGATCAAGGTGCGTGTGCCCGAGGACCTGATGGGCGATGTGATGACCGACCTGCAAGGCCGTCGCAGCGTGGTGATGGGCGTTGACGGTCAGGGACGCTACAGCATCATCACCGCCTTGACCCCGCTGTCCGAACTGGACCGCTACAGCACCACGCTCCGGAGCCTCACGCAAGGGCGCGGCACCTACACGGAGAAGTTCCATGCGTACCAGGCCGTACCGATCGATCTTCAGCACAAGTTGATGGCGGGCCATAAGGAAGAGGAAGTGGCTACCTGACCGGACCATCCAACGAGCGCCGGCCCTGTATCCGCGGTCGGCGCTCGTCATGTTCACCCTTCTTGACGTTACCGACCTTTGCCACCATGCGATCACCGGCTTTGCTGTTCTGTGTCTTTCTGCTGTCCACGTCTTGCAATGTGGCGCGCATGCAGGTCCGCAAAAGCGCGCATCGACTGGAG
>JADZGG010000043.1 GCA_020854015.1 Flavobacteriales bacterium | reverse complement strand
TTCGGGTGCGCGGGCCGAGCACCTCCACGATGTGGAAGCCGTAGCTGGTCTTGCAACTGGTCGTGGCACCGACCTTCTCGTCAAAGCTCGCCTTGGTGAACTCCGGCACCATGCGTGTCTTGTCGAACCACTCGTACACGCCACCGTTCTGCACGCTTCCAGGGTCCTCGCTGTACTTCTTCACCATCTCCTCGAACTTGCTCTTGTCGCGCTTCAATGCGGCAAGGATGCTGTCCGCCTTGGCTTTCTGTGTAGCCTCGTCCTTACCCTGGGTGCTGAGCAGGATGTGACGCACACGGGCCTCGGACACATCGGCGAGCTCCTTCACCTTCACCAGCTTCCAAGTGTCGGCGGTGCGGAACGGGCCGACCACCGCGCCCGTATCAGCGTGGGTGATGAGGGAGTCGTTCAGTTTGTCGGCGCTGCCTTCAGTGTATGGTGCGGCCGCAGCGCTCTTGGTGTCGGCATTGGCCATCACGAAGGTGCTGTCATCCTTGCCCTTGGCGGCTTGGAAAGCAGGCAGGATGTCCGCCAGTTCCTTCTGCGCCTCGAGGATGTCGCTCTCGGAAGCCACGACCGGGAAACGCACGTAGTCGAAGCTGCGTGAAGCCTTCTGCTCCCACTTCTTCTCGTTCTTATGCGCATCATAGTACCGGCGGATGTCTTCTTCACTGGCCGTATACAGACTGTCCGGCTCGGCGTCGTAACGCTTAGCAACGAAGGTGAAGGTGGCTTTGGCGTTCTTCTGCGTGAACTCGTCAGTGACCTGAGCGCTGTTCACGAAGCAGCTCTTCTTCACCAAAGTGTTGTACTTGGCGATGAGGCGTTCGTTCACGAAGGTGCGCTTCTGCAATTCGAAGAACATCGGGGCCTGCTCCTGGATCGACTTGAAGTACTGGCGCAGCTTCGTCTTGTCCGGTTGCCCATCGGGCCCTTGGAAGTTGGGGTTGCCTTTGAAGTCCGGCAGCACGTTGTTGCCGAAGCGGATGTCGTCGAACTCTTCGCGCGAGATCAGCTCGCCGAAGCCGGCCTGCTTGGCGCGCGACAACAGTGTACGTTCACGGAGGATCTCGTTCCACACGTTGTTGCGGATCTGCTCCTGCAACTGGGCGTCCACCGTGGTGCCATTGCTGCGGTAAACTTCCTCTTGTTCGTCAACGCGGCGCTCGAACGCCTGCACATCGATCTCTTCACCGGCGATGGTACCGATGGAACGGTCGCCGCCGCCAAAGGCCTTGTTGCCATTGTCGAAGAAGTCGCTGACCACGAAGATCACGAGCGCACCGCCCACCACTGCCACGAGCAAGCCGCCCATGCGGTTGCGGATCTGTCCAATGACTGCCATTGTTCGAAAATTCGTAAGGGCCGCAAATATAGGCGCTTACCCCGCTTGGCAAGGGGTGGCCCTGCTATTTCACAAAGCCCTGCTCAGCGTCCACCACGGCGAGGTTCACCAGGTCGATGCGTCCATGGCTCACTTGGGCGATGGTGATCTTGAAGGGACCGATCGCCAGGACCTCCCCTTGGTGCGGCAGACCGCCCGTGTGGTGAAGGATGTAGCCCGCGAGGGTGTCGAAGTCCTCGACATCCCCAAATGCCAATGCGTAGGTCTCGGCCAGGTAGGTCACTTCGAGCCGGGCGCTGAACACGAACTCGTTGGGGCTCAGGCGTTCTTCCACCATTTCCTCGTCATCGTGCTCATCCTCGATGTCACCCACGATGGTCTCGACCACGTCTTCGATAGTAAGCATGCCGGCGGTACCGCCGAACTCATCCACCACTACGGCCACATGGGTGCGTTGCTTGGTGAATAGCTGCAAAGCTTCATCCACTCGCATGGTGCCTGGGATGAAGTTCACAGGTCGTAGGATGGCCCGAATGGTCCGGGGCCGGCGGAACATCTCATAGCTATGGACATAACCGATGATGTTATCGATGCTGTCCTTGTGCACCAGCAACTTGCTCAAGCCGGTCGCCATGAAACGCCGATGTAGTTCTTGGACGGACTCTTCCACGTCGATGGCCTCTATATCCGCCCGGGGCACCATGCGGTCCCGAACCTTCGTTTCGCTGAGCGCCAGAGTGTTCCGGAAGTACTCCACCTCCGTGTTCAAGCCCTTGTCAGAAGGGCTGTTGTCGCTCACTTCGCGCAGGAATTCGTCCAGGTCGATACGCCCGAAAGCGACCTGCCCCGGCTTCTGGCGGATACCGAACATGTGCAACAACAGCTCGCTTAAGCCAGTGAACACCATCATGGGCAGCCACAACAGGGTATACAGGATGCGCAAGGGCAGCGCGAAGACCGCCAGGATACCATTGGGGTCCAACCGGAACAGCGCTTTAGGCAGAAACTCGCTGAAGACCAGGATAATGATGGTACTGAGCACCGTGGAGGTCACCAGCACGAAGACCTCGCCGTGATAGACCGTTCGCAGCCAGGGATCCAGCACGCGGGCCATCACGATACCGTAGACGATGAGGGCCACCGTATTGCCCAACAACAACGCACCGATCAACCGGGCAGGTCGCTTCAGAAGGCCAGCCACCAAACGGGCCCAGATGGCACCCT
>JADZGG010000042.1 GCA_020854015.1 Flavobacteriales bacterium | reverse complement strand
AGCGACGATCCGTTCATTCCCGCTTTCACCGAGGACACCGGCATTGTCGGTGTCGATATACGCTTCTGACCATGAACACACGCCACCTCCTCCTGCTTGCCGCTCTGATGTCCCTCGCCGTGGTCCGGGCGCAGAACCAAGTATCCGTTACGCCGGTGCTGGTGCCGCCGTACAGTTCGTACCTCAGCGACTATCAGGGCGCGCTCACCGTGAACTTGGTGAACCTCACCGGAGCTCCGCAACAGGTGAAGCTCATCGGCTCCTTGACCGGTGACAACGGGTATAGCGGTTACACAAGATCCACCTATCAGCCGGCGCAACCCATCCAACTTGCAGCGTTCGAGACGAGGCTGTTGTACGCCAACTCCCCGGCATTGTCGTTCATCGACCGGAACAATGTCCAGATCAGCGCACCGTCGCAGATCCAGGACGCGGTGATGCAAACAGGCATCCTGCCGGAGGGCAACTACGAGCTCTGCATCCAGGCCATCGACTACACCACCAACGCACCACTCTCGCCGGAGGCACCGATCGGATGCATCTTCTTTACTCTCAGTTACGCGCAGCCGCCGGTGCTCACCTTCCCGTGGTGCGGCGAGAACATCGCAACGGCGTGGCCGGTGTTCACCTGGAGCCCGCCCATCGGCAATTTCAACCTGAGCAATATCCGCTACGACCTCTATCTGCTGGAACTGCTTCCGGGCCAGAACCCGACGAACGCGCTCTGGCTGGCGATCGATGGCGTGGCGGGCAATCCGATCACGCGCAAGGACCTCATGGTGCCATCCTACCCGTGGCAGCCCTACGATCCAGTGCTGAAGGCCAACACGACTTATGCCGTGGGCGTGGTGGCGCGCGACATCTCCAACACCATCGTGATCGAGAACAAGGGTCGAAGTGAGGTGTGTACCTTCCTGATCGAAAGCGGGCCGACCCCTATAACCGCTTCTGTTGACGGAAGCACCCTTGCCACCACTGTTTCCGTACTTCCCATCGGCCCCATCCCCGATACGCGCATCAAGGGACGGTTGGTCCATGTCTTCAAGAACAGCGGTCGTGAAGGTTGCACGGATGCCATGGGCCCGGGAATGGTGAGTTTGATGGACGGAGCGGTCGTCGTCGCCAACGTACCGATCATAGCCGGGCCGGGATCGGGAACCACGGGTGGTGGAAGCGCCTCGGCCCAACCCATGGCCGGGAACTTGGTGATGGGTGCCTACAACTACTTTGGGGGCACCGGGAGCACCAGCCAGATGGACCTGGGCAGTAGTACACTGGCGGGTGCCTTGGAGTTCGCGAACCCCTTCCCCACCGAGAAGTGGATCGACCGCTTCCCGGTGAGCGCCGTAGGTGGAAAGCCGATGAAGAACATCCCCATCAAACTGGTGGAACGGGTGGTACTGGAAGGAGTGGTGTCGCGTGACGGCAATGGGATCGTGACGGGCGAAACCGATCGACTGGTGCTTGGCGTGGACCCCGTTCCAGGAGGCGGTTTCGGTGGCCTCGGACAGGGCAACAATTGGCACCAAGGCCAATTGGTCGCAACGGGCACCACCGACAGCAACGGTGAGTTCGACTTGTTCTACCACCAACCTTCCCTCACCGGTCTGCCCGTACCGGGCAGTATCGACTACTTCATAAACTTCGACAAGTACGGCCAGCCTGCGCACCAATGGAACGGCAGCACCACCGCATCAAGGGCCTACAAGGTCCTGATGCTCGAGGTGGTCTCGCCCTATTACTGCAGCCCCGATATCGAATTGTATCCGCAGCCCGGCGATAATTTGGAACTGCCCGACCAGGCCTGGTACGTGCGCAGCTACGACCTGAAGGTGAAGGTGACGCAGGGCGCATGCGATCAACAGATGGGTGGTGTCGGCGCGGCGATGGGCAACGTGCAGGTGCAAGTGCTACGGCCCACGGACCATACGACAGATGACCTGCCGGAGAACGAAGGCCAGGATCTGGATGAATCGGTGAACGTACCCGGGATGGGCACCGTTCCGCTGGTCTCCACCTGCGCATCGAAAAGCAGTGACGGCTCGGCGCTCTTCCGCAATTTGGTGGCACACTTCCAGCAGGTGCCGGACGAGTACTTGGTACGCTGCAGCACGAACAACGATCGTGGCCTGTACACCTACTACTCTTGGCAGAAGCCGTATCCCAACATGGACGCCAATGGTCCGATCGTGACACAATGGAGCCATGGTGATCCCGGCGAGCGCAGGTACTTGCGCAACAGTGGGTTCGAAGTGAAGTTGTGGGAACTACCGGTGGCGCTGGTGCCGCGATCACCGCGTGTGATCGGCCGCGTGATGGTGAGCGTGACGCAGCCCTTGCAGGATGCCACCGTAAAATTGCGCCTCTACTACGACAAGGCTCCCGGCAGTGTACCACCGGTAGTGGTGGGTTGTGACCAAAGCACGCAGAGCTACGATTTCCTGTACATGGAGTTCACGCGGAAGACCGATGCGAACGGCTTCTTCGACTTCTCCAATATCCTGGTGAAGGGTTCACAGGATGGCATGTCCTTCCTCGGTCCGCATGCGAGCATCGTGGTGAGTAAACCGGGCTACATGAGCACCATCCGGCCATTGGCCTCCGGGAACAAGCCGGGAACCTTGCCAAGTCCGTTGAACCTCAGCGATCCGGAGAACCCGAGGGTGGACCTGAAGATGGGCCTGCAATGGGACATGACCAGTGGCCTGCTGCTAGAGCCCTACGGCCTTGCCAGCGGCAATGTGGTGAACGAGAACGGCACACCCGTGCGCTGCGATGTGCAGGTGGCAGATGGTCCTTGGGGCCGCACGGAGACCGTGTTCCTTGCCACCGGTGGCGGCGGTGGAGGACCCGGCGGTTGGAGCGAGGTGCAATTCACGGCACAAGAGCGTTTCAGCGTGCCGGGACCTCCGGGCTTCCGACCGATCAAGTTGATCCCGCTCAGCGACCAGTACTTCCCGCTCACCGAGCAGCGCAACGTACCCTTCAACGTAAGCGGAACGCCCAGCGACCTGGGCACCTTCGTGGTGAAGGAGAAACGCCATCGCCTAAAAGTGAAATTGACCTCGTTCGATGGACCGGTGGCGGGAGCGATCGTGAAAGTGGATGACCTGCAACGCACCTCCGATCAGGCGGGCATCGCCTTCTTCGAATTCCTTTCCCCCGAGACCGAGTTCCGCTTGAAGGTGGACCCGCCGGGCGACATGATGCCCGTGGACCGGATCATCGTGAATCAGGTATCGCCGGAGCCGGTAGTGCTGGAGCAGATGATCGAGACGGGCACCAAGCTCACCGGTCGCGTGCGTGCCATGCCGGGCGATGCACCGGTGGCCAACGCCCGCGTTTGGATGCAGATCGGATCGGACCAGTACGGCCCGCAGCTCAACCAGGTCCTCAGCGACGAGAACGGCGAGTTCATTCTTCCCGGTGTGCCGATGGGTCCCTTCAAGGTGTTCGCGGCCAAGGCCGATCCACAGACCACTTACATCGGCACCTCGCAGGCGATCACGTACGGCATGGTGCCGGGGCCGCCGCCGTCGTTCAAGATGATCCCCGCGCTGCCCTACGCCGAGCTCACTTTGCAACGCGTTGATGACATGGACATCACCCACCTGCTCGGCTTCCCGGTGGAAGTGACCACGCTGGTGAAGAACAACGATGGCAGCTCCACCATCGGCGGCGCCTTCGTGCAACTGCCGGGCAACGCCAACTTCCGGCTGGAGGATCCTGCGCAGCGCATACCCTTCGCCAATGTGAAGGTGACACCCGGCACGCCCAATGAACAAGGCAAGCCCATCGCCTTTCCCGCCAACGATCGGGTAACCACCGACATGACGCATGTGTCCCTGAAGCTGTACACCGACCTGGACGTGACCCTGTGTGGCATGCCCGGCAGGCTCTTCCCGGGGCGTGTGAAAGTGCAGGGCACTCCACAGGGCGGCGAGGTGCTCGGAACGGTGAGCACGGAGCTTTCCTCGTTCAACTTCTCCTACGATTTCAGTGGACGATTCTACCTCGGGGACGGTGCCGACCAACCGCTGTTCGATGTGTTCCGGAGCACTGCACTCTATCCGCAGCGCAGCTTCAACCTGATGACCCTGAACTACACGGGCAACCAGTGGGCACCCGCCAACGCACGCTTCTCGCTCCGTGGTTTTGAGGCGCACAGTGACCGCAGCCGCTCCGTGGTGGAACCCGACGTGTTCAAGATCGCGACCGTCATCGAGGTGAAGGATGTTCCGGACATCACACCCGAGGTGTTGCAGTTGGACGTAGGCAACATCCGGGTGAACGCCACCTCCATCGAAGGCATACAAGGTGGTGGGCAGGAGCTCAGCTTCGAGCTGAACGACTGGACCTTCAAGTCCACCGCACCGTGGGTCTTCGACAACAGCTTGGCCGCGATCGTGATACCGAAAGGGATCCTCGACATGCAGTTGGTGAAGGCGGACATGACGCAGATCCTGATCCGCCCGAATGGGCTCGACATGAAGGCGCAGAACTTGGGCGAAGTGCGCCTGGGTGGCGTTGCCCCGTTGGTCCCGGAAGCCAACGCGGAATGGACCTTCGGCTACGATCCGGGCTATGTGCTCGATGGCAAGACAGGCGTGTGGCGTTACGGCACGCTCACCGGTGGGAACGGGACAGTGGCCACGGTGCAGGGCCCCGCCGAACTGGTTCCTAGCAAGTTGCAGTTCTCCAGCTTCTCCTTGGTGAGCCGTGGTGCGCCGCTGGCGGAAGTGCGCGCGATCAAGCACCGCTACTACGACATCATGGATGTAACGCCCGTGGGAAGCATGCAGTTCACACCCGATGCCGTGGACCTGCTGGTGAATTGTTCCATGCAGATCAAGGGGCTACCGACCACCACGGGCTTCTTCTCCTTCTTCAAGGAGGGCGGTAAGACGGTGAGCCGCTTGAAGCCCTTGGGAGCCACGGTGACCACAGGGCGTGGCAACGTGTACTTCAAACTGGGCGATCACGTGGGGGACCAGGAGATCAAACCCGGCCCGTTCACCTGCTACGGGAGATTCCGTATCGATCCGGAGGATGGTGCCGCGGGTGATCCGGTGTACGCCTACGGTTACCTCGATCACAAGTTGAACAACACCTACATGGATGTGATCCGCGTGGATGCCCAGAACCACATGGGCAACACCCGACAGGAGATCCGCTTCGGTGCTTCGCTGGACAAGAAGATGCTGCTGAACAGCGGTCGGCAGACCATGGCCAGCACCCAATGGAACGAACTCGCCTTCAAAGGGAACCTGCTCAACATGGGCGGGATCGATGATGCGCCGGAGAACGAGCTCTCCTTCGTGGTGAAGGGCGCGGTGGCCCTGAGCGACGGCAAGATCTCCATGTCGCAATTGAACACACCGTTCGGGAACATGAGCATGTCCTATGATTTCGAACATGCGCGCCTCGTCGGCGGCACGTCGATCAGCAATGTCACCTTTGGCGCGGTGAACATCCTGCAGGCCACCGTGGGCATGTTGGTGGACAAGGACGGCTTCCTCGTGTCCGTCCCGAAATCGCACGTCCTGGTGCCTGCCGCGCCGTGGCCCTTGCAGGACCACCATCCCGCGTTCCTGCTCGGTGCGCACAACGCGATCCCCGACACGCTGCTTACCAACATGATGAAGGACTTCCGCCTGAAGACGCTGCCCGCGCACATGGCCGGCAAGAAGATCTCCGGGATCTACCTGCAGAACCGGCTCGACCTGCTCGATTTCTCGGTTCCGAGCATCAACCTGTTGGTGCTCGGCGTGGAAGGCCACGCCAGCTGCAAGGTGGAAGGCCGTACCTGGGTGGACCTGAGCGGCAGCCTCGGGATGGGCGGCATGGCCTATGCTGATCTCGGCATGGAGTTCTGGTTGCTCAGCCCCATACCGAACTGTTCCTCGGCCAACGTTTCCGCCGGTGTCGAAATGCTGTTCGAGGCAGCTTACCAGAACAGCCAGCTCACCATGACCGCCTGTGGCTCGGCCTCCGCCAGCGCATCCATCTGCGGAGTCGGGGACAGCGTGGACCTCACCGTGAAGGGCAGCGTGAACTCCGGTGGCAAGATCACCTTGGCACGGATCAGTGGATCATGCGGACAATGAAAAAGCGAATGACCATGAAAACCTTGAGCCTCCTTCTGGCGATCCTCGCTATCCCGTGTTTGGGTCAGCAGTCCGCGACAAGCACTTCGACCGGTGGAACGAAACCTCCTTCGGTCCAGGCCTGCAAACTGACCCCGTTATCCGCTGCCACGGAAGGTGAACGCATACGCGTCGGCTGGTGGTCACCGGCCTGCAAGGTGGCCAAGGTGCGCGTGTACCGCCGCCGCCAACACATCGGCGAGGAGGCGGAGATCCATCCGCTGGTCGTTTCGGGCACGCGGAACGACTCGACCATCGTGTTGTGCTGGGACAGCGCGTTCACCGAACTGGGCATCTATGAGTACCGCATCGTGCCGGTGGACAGCCTCGGTGCGGAAGGTGCTTCATCGGGATGGATCGCGGCGCACAACCTGAACAGCGAAGCACAGCCTTGGATGCATTCCATCCACGCGCAAGACCTGCGAAGCGAACGCGCGATCAAGATCACCTGGCACCTGGAGAACGCGGTGCGCGCACGCGGGATAGTGGTGCATCGCGCCGTGCGCTACGATGGCCCGTACGAGCGCCTCGCCGAAGTGCCCGCTACCGACAGCAGCTACACCGATCGCGTACAACGTGTGAAGGAAACCTACTTCTATCGCCTCGAGGTCATCGATGTCGTGGGGCTTTCCACCCTGAGCATGCCGGTGCAGGGCGTGAGCGATGCGGAACCCGTAGCGGCTGCACCTACCGTGCTGATGGTCCGTGCCGATGGGAAGGGGGTGCATTTGAACTGGCCGCACGTGGGGCCGGATGCCGCGTACTACCAGGTGGAACGCGGGCTTCCGGGATCCGATGCGTTCGTGCTGGTGGGCGATGGCCTTCGGGCGGACAGCAGCGGGGCCGTGTACTGGAACGACAGCACGACGGCCGGCAATACGGTGGTGAGCTACCGGGTGCGAACGGTGAGCATCGGGGGCATCATCAGCGAGCCCTCGGAACGTGTCGAGGTGCAGACCTTCGACCTGCGCATCCCCACTTCACCAACGGATCTTGCCGTACGGCGCATGGAAGCGCAGGGCGTCATCATCTCTTGGCGCGATCCGTGGGCCGGTGAGCCGGGTGCCTTCCATGCCGTGGTGGAACGCGCCGATGAAGGAAGCGATGCGTTCTCCGCGCTGAACAAAACATCTTTGGATCCCGGAGTGATGGTGTTCACGGACTCCACCGCAGCACCGGAGCGCGCCTACCGCTACCGCATTGTGGGGGTGACGCTTGATGGCACGCGTGGTGTACCCTCGGCCGAGGCCGTGCTCGCCGGTGACGCGTCGATGCAGCGAGCTCCGCGCATGCTCATGGCCCGCAGCACGACAAAGGGCATCCAGCTGGAATGGGCCGCAGCCGCGCGCCAGGGCAAGGGCTTGAACGTCTATCGTGCGGTGGACGAAAGCGAGCCTGTCCTGTTGGGCACCGTGAAAGTCGACTCGGACGGACACTTGGATCCCTCGCCACGCACTGGAGCATTGAACACCTACGTTGTCCGCCTGGTACTGAGCGACGGCAGCGAGAGCGAACCCAGTGAGCCGGTGAGCGTGCGGTGGTGAACAGCGCTGCCATGTGCCATTATAAGGATCCTCGTTCCACGGTCCGGCTCGGCATGGAACGCAGGACCTGTTCCGCCATAGCGGAATGACGCAGATCGAACGGATCAACGCTGATACGTTCAACACTCCTTCACGTCAGATCTGCGTGCATCATAAAGATCCGCGTCATCCGCGTTCTATTCGCCGATATCCTCGTTCCACAGCTCCGGCTCCGCCGCGATGAACTCCTCCATCATCTGCACGCACTCCGGTAAGTCCAGATCGATCACCTCCACGCCGTGGCTCTCCATGAACTCCTTGGCACCGGCAAATGTGCGGCTCTCTCCCACCACCACCTTCTTGATCTTGAACTGCACGATGGTGCCCGCGCACATATAGCAGGGCATCAGGGTGGAATAGATCGTGGTGCCGTTGTAGCTGCCGATGCGTCCCGCGTTGTTCAGGCAGTCCATCTCGCCGTGTAGGATTGGGTTCTTCTCCTGCACGCGCTTATTGTGTCCGCGTGCGATCATCTTGCCGTCGCGCACCAGCACCGAGCCGATGGGTATGCCACCCTGTGAACGGCCCAAGCGGGCTTCGTCGATGGCAGCTTGCATGTGGGGATCCATGTGTTCGGTTGTCTGTTGTTGGTTTGTCCGTCGCGCATATCCAGCGCTCAAATGCACTAGATATCCGCTTCCAATGGGTTTTCTGGGCCCGGTGATTCCGTGGTGCTCGACTTGGGCATTCCATACTTTGTTGTCGGCTCGGCAACGCCACCACCCTTGCTCACCGATAACCCCTTGAGGTACTTGATGTACCCGTTCACCGTAGTGATCGCCTGCTCCACTTGATCGAAGTGAGTTTGCATGATCTGCTCTGTGATGATGCCATCATCACAAGCAGTTATCAAATGGTCCTGGGTCTCGTACAAGGAACCACGTGCAGTCCGGCAATAGCGGATGTTCTCCTTTTCATAGAACCTTCCATAGCCCTCGGATATGTGTGCCGTCGGGCCTCTGCTGGAACGTATGATCTGATCGACAAGGCGATACTTTTCCTCAGCAGGCCAATTTTTCACCAACGCACGGATCGCCATGCGCACCACACGGCATTGCTGCCACGCGCGAAGATCTTTGAAGTGCCTGATGGTTGCCATAGGTTGGTTGTCAGTTGTCGGTTTGTCTGTCGCACAGGCCAGGCGCGGGTAGTTGGTTGTCAGTTGTCGGTTTTTCTGTCGCACAGGCTTTGTTCGGAGTACTTGGTTGTCGGTTGGCCGTTCAGACCGTCGCACGGAACCGCGCGCAGGAATGTGCGACGGTGGACACTGACAACCAACAACCAAGCCTCTTCACCCCTTATAGTGCCTCGGCTTCTTCTTCGTCAATGCATCCGCAGGTTCCGGCACCCAATGGTGACGTCCACCGGCGAGTTCATCATCGAAGGTCTTCGGGATGTTGCCGGCGCGCGTGCGATCGCCCCAGGTCAGGTACTCCTTGCCATCATCGCGGCGCTCCATGGTGATGCAGTCCTCCACAGGGCAAACGATGGAGCAGAGATTGCAACCCACGCAGTTCTCCTCGATGATGCTCGGGATGCGGATCAGCGGATCGCTGGATAGGCCGATGGCTTGGTGCGCGCCGTCCTCGCAGGCGGTGTAGCAGAGTTGGCAGCCGATGCACTTGTCGGCGTTGATCTCCGCGACGACCTTGTACTTCAGGTTGAGGTCCTCCCAATGCACGATGTTCGGCAGCGCCTTGCCGCGGAAATCGTCCAAGGTCTTGAAGCCCTTCTCGTCCATGTAGCGCTCCAGACCCGACTTAAGATCGCGGATGATGCCGAAGCCGTAGTGCATCACGGCGGTACAGACCTGCACCGAGCTTGCACCGAGCAGGATGAACTCCGCCGCATCACGCCAGTTCTCCACGCCGCCGATCCCGCTGATCGGAATACCGACCTGGCTATCCTGTGCGCAGTTCTTGAGCATGTTCAAGGCGATCGGCTTCACAGCGGGACCGCAGTAACCGCCGTTGGTGCTCTTGCCATCCACGTTCGGCATGGGAACGAAAGTGTCGAGGTCCACGCCCACCACGCTTTGGATGGTGTTGATCAGGGAGATCGCATCGCTGCCGCCCGCTCGTGCTGCACGCGCCGGACGTGTGATGTCAGAAATATTCGGGGTGAGCTTCGTGATCACGGGGACCTTTGCCACTTCCTTCACCCACTCAACAATGGTCTGCAACACCTTCGGTTCCTGCCCTACAGCGCTGCCCATGCCACGCTCGCACATCCCATGCGGACAACCGAAGTTCAGCTCGATGCCATCCGCACCGGCGTTCTCCACGTCGCGCACGATCTGGTGCCATTCCTCGCGCGTCTCTACCATCAGCGAGGCGATCACCGCGTGCTCCGGGAAGCGCTTTTTCACTTCGGAGATCTCACGCAGGTTGTCCGCTAGTGGTCGGTCGGTGATCAGTTCGATGTTGTTGAAGCCCACCATGCGGTTGTCGCGGTAGTTCACGGCGCCGTAGCGGCTGCTCACGTTCACCACGGGTACACCGAGGGTCTTCCACACGGCACCGCCCCAGCCGGCGTCGAATGCTTTCATGATCTGGTAGCCGCTGTTCGTAGGTGGCGCGGAGGCGAGCCAGAAAGGATTGGGCGACTTGATGCCCGCTAGGTTCGTTCTTAGGTCTGCCATGACTATCTCTTCAAGTATTGATCGATCCCGTGCGCCGCCTTTTTCGCTTCAGCAGCCGCGTTCACCACTTCCACACCGCCATTCACGGCATCGCCCGCAGCGAAATATTTCGGGTTGTTCGTTTGATACTGTTCGTTCACCACAAGGCGACCGCGGTCGTCGAGGATGCGGCTCTTGTGTTCCAGTTTTACGCCGCTGATCTGTTCCAGCAATTCCACTTGTTTGCCCTGTCCAGTGCCGAGAAGGACCATATCGCAAGGCTCCACGAACTCACTGCCAGGGATCGCCTCGATCTTGCCATAGGCCGCTTTGTTGCGAATGAATTTCACGCCGGTCACAGAGCCGTTACCCATGACTTCCACAGGCGTCACATTGAACAGTGCCTTCGCGCCGCTCTTCTTCGCGAGATCGAACTCGAAGCTGTAGGCGCCCATCTCCTCCGGACCACGGCGGTACGCGATGACCACACTATCAGCACCCATGCGGCAACTTTCACTGGCAGCATCCATGGCCGTGTTACCGCCACCGAGCACGATCACCTTCTTTCCGATCGGGGTCTTGTGGTGATTCATCCGCAGTTCTTCCACGAACTCCAGCGCACCGATCACGCCCTGCTTGTCCTCGCCAGGAATACCGAGCGCCGAAGTGCTGCCCAAGCCGATGCCGATGAAGATCGCATCGTAGCCCTTCTCCAGCTTTTCAAAGTCCATGCGACCGTTGATCGGCTTGTTGTACTGGACAGTGAAACCGAATTGCTCCTGCAAGTAAGCGACCTCATCCAACGCTTCTTCGTTGGTGAGCTTGTACGGGGCAACACCATACACGCACAGGCCGCTGGGCTTGGCCTTCGCCTCGAAGATGTCCACCGCGTGGCCGAGCATCCGTAGCTCACAAGCAGCTGAGATCCCCGCCGGACCCGCTCCGATCACCGCAATCTTCTTCCCGGTGTCCTTGCCGGTTCGAAAGAGTTTCTTCTTCGACCGGATCACAACGGTCGTGGCGTGTGCTTGCAAACGTCCGATCTCGATCGGCTTCACATCGCTGTGATTGTACACGCAGGCACCCTCGCACAGTTCTTCGGTGGGGCACACATTCCCGCAGGCATGGCCCATCCAGTTGCTTTCGTAGATCGTCTTCGCCGCGCCGTCCTTGTTGTCACTGTTGATCTGCCGGATGAAGAGCGGGATGTCGATCCCCGTAGGGCAAGCGGTGATACACGGCGCATCGTAGCAATACAGACAGCGCGAGCTCTCGTAGTACGCTTCCGTGTCCGACATGAGGGGCTTCTTCGGCGAGAAGTTCGCAGCGAATTCAGCTTCGGAGGTGGGTGGTTTGTATTCTGCCATTGGGCTTAACTCT
>JADZGG010000041.1 GCA_020854015.1 Flavobacteriales bacterium | reverse complement strand
TACTGCTCTCCGCGAACTCCTTGCTCACCCCGGCGAGCGAAGTGCTGAAGGACTCATCGAGCACCTCCTTGGAGATGCGGTCCATGGCCGCGATACCGTCCCCGATCGTAAAGCCCTCGGCCGGATCGGCGCTCACCGTGGCACTGACGTATCGGTTGTAGCGGAAAAGCTGCGGGGGCGTGCTGCGATCGCTCAAGCGCACCAGGTTGTCCAATTGGATCAACTCGCCCTTGTCGTTGCGGACGTAGGCGCTCTTCAGGTCGATCGGAGCATCACGATCTGCGCGTGTGGCCTGACCGATCACCTGATACTGCTTGCCCTGCATGATGAAGTAGCCGTAACGCTGGCCGCTGAAGTAGAGCTGCAGGGTCTCGGCGATGTCCTGCATGCTCACGCCCATCGCACGGGCACGGTCACGATCGACCTCCACGTTGAGCTCTGGCTTGTTGAACTTCAAGTTCAGGTCCACCACACGGAAGGTCTTGTCCGCTGCAGCCTTCTCCATGAACTTCGGGATGATGGCACGCAAACGCTCGAAGTCGGGTGCCTGGATCACGTACTGTACAGGCAATGTCACGAAGCGACTGCCTCCGATCGTGGGCTCCTGGATCACGAAGCTCTTCGCAAAATTGAAGCGCTGCACCTTGCCCATAACGCTCTTCGCCAGCTCGTCCTGCGTCTTGCTGCGTTGATCCGGTGGTACAAGCGTCACGCGGACGAAGCCGGTGTTGGTCGCGCTCGCGGTTCCGAATCCAGGGGCCGTCACACTGATCAGCGCTTGCCTCTCCGGCATGGTGTCCACCACCTCGATGATGTTGGCGAGGTAGGCGTTCATCAGTTCGAAGCTCGTGCCTTCGGGCGCCGTGCTCTGAACCATGAAGCGGCTCTTGTCCTCGTTCGGTGCCAGCTCGCTGGGGATGTTAGCCCCGGCAAGCCAGATCAAGCCTCCGCTCAAGCCCATGACCACAAAGGCCAGCCATCGCCGACGGAGGAAGGCCGAGAGCGAACGTTCATAGCCGTTGCCCAGGCGCGTGAAGAAGCGTTCGGTGACCTCGAAGAAGCGGCTCTGCTTCGTCTTGTGCTTCAACAGTCGTGCGCTCATCATCGGTGTGAGCGTGAGCGAGACAACGGCACTGATCAGCACCGAGCCCGCCACAACGATACCGAACTCACGGAACAGACGACCGGTGAGGCCGCTCAAAAAGATCACCGGCAGGAAGACCGCCGCCAGCGTGACCGTGGTGCTCACGATGGCGAAGGTGATCTCCTTCGAACCTTCGTGGCCGGCCTTCATGGGATCCATTCCGCCTTCGATCTTGGCGTAGATGTTCTCCAGCACCACGATGGCGTCGTCGACTACGATGCCCGTTGCCAGAACGATGGCCAGCAGCGTAAGGATGTTGATGCTGAAACCCGCGATGTACATGATGAAGAAGGCGCCGATCAAGGAGATCGGTATCGCGAGCACAGGGATCAGTGTGGTACGCCAGTCACGCAGAAAGAGGAAGATGATGAGCACCACCAGTCCGAAGGCGATGAGGATGGTCTCCTCCACTTCACTAATGGCCGAGCGGATGCCGATGGTGGTGTCGAGCGCGACGTTGTACCGCAGGTCGGAGGGGAGGTCCTTCTTGATCTGCTCCACGCGCTTGTAGAACTCGTCGGCGATGGCCACGTAGTTGCTGCCGGGCTGCGGGGTGATGGCCACCGCCACCTGCGGCACACCGCCGTTCCCGCGCAGGAGCGAACGCTCGTTCTCCGGCCTCAGTTCGGCAAGGCCCACGTCCCTGAGCCTGACCACCGGGCCACCGTCGTCGCGCAGGATCAGGTCGTTGAACTGCTCGGGTGTGGTGAGCCGGCCCAGCGTGCGGATGCTGAGCTCGGTGTTGAAGCCCTCGATGCGGCCGCTGGGAAGCTCGACGTTCTCGCGTGCCAGCGCATTGCGCACATCCACCGGTGTGATGTTGAAGCCGGCCATCCGCAAGGGATCGAGCTGCAGCTTCATGCTGTACTTCTTCTCGCCCCACACGTTGATCGCGCTCACCCCCGGGATCGTCTGGAGCCGCTCCTTGAACACATCGTTGGCGATCTGGCTCAGTTCCAGCATGTCGCGCTGATCGCTCTGGATCGTCATGGACACGATCGGGTTCGAGTCCGCGTCGCTCTTCGCTACGATGGGCGGGTCCACGTCCAGCGGCAACAGCTTCAAGCTGCGGCTCACCCGGTCGCGCACATCGTTGGCAGCGGATTCCAGGTCCACGTCCAGTTCGAACTCGACCGTGATGGTGCTGCGACCATCGCTGCTCACGCTGGTAAGGGTGCGGATGCCCGCGATGCCGTTGATGCTCTCCTCCAGCACCTCGGTGATCTGGCTTTCGATGATGTCCGCGTTCGCACCGATGTAGTTGGTGGTGACGGTGATCACCGGCGGGTCCACGCTGGGGTACTCGCGCACGCCCAGGAACCCGAAGCCGATCGCGCCGAAGAGCACGATCAGGATCGAGATCACCGATGCGAGCACCGGCCGGTTGATGCTGATGGAACTGATGTTCATCGGGCCGTGCTGTCAGCGCTCACCGCTTTCGCTGGCGCTTGTTTCGCAAGTGCACGCACCGCAGCGCCATCACGCAGTGCAAGCAATCCGGTAACGATCACCGAGTCGCCGGCCTGCACACCGCTGGTGAGCTGCACGCTGTTGGCCGTACGGATGCCGAGCTGCACACGGGCGCTCACGACCTTCCCACCTTTCATCAGCAACACCTTCTGCCCTTGGATGTCGGGGATCAGTGCTTCGGCCGGAATGATGAGCGCATCGTCGACCTTGTCCAGGCGCACATCCACTTTCGCGAAGGCTCCGGGGATCAGGCGCCCAGCGCTATTGTTGCTGCGCGCGCGCACCTTCACTGTCCGCGTCGTCGCATCCACGCTCGGATCCACGGCGTACACTTCACCGTGGTACGTGCTCGTGTCCCCTTCCAAGGCGAAGCCGATGGATGTGCCGGGCTTCATAATGCGGCCGTAGCGCTCAGGCACTGCGAACTCCAGCTTCATGGGATCGGTCTGCTGCAGCTTCGCGATCAGCGTGTTGCTGGCCACGTAGCCACCCTCGCTGATGGAACGCAGGCCCACCTTCCCTTTGAAGGGCGCACGGATCGTGCTCTTCGAAACCTTGGCGCGGAGGTCATCGGCATCCGCCTGAATGGCAGCGAGCTGGGCTTGTGAGGCGTCGTACTGTTCCTGGCTGATGCCGCTCACCGCGAGCAACTGCTTCTTGCGACCTTCATCGTCCTTGGCCAAGCGCAGGTTCGCTTCGGCCTTGCGCAACTGCGCTTGCAGCTCGTCGTCATTGATGCGCACCAACACCTGACCGGCGCTGACATTCCCACCCTCCTCAAAGCCGATGGACGTGACCCGACCGGCAAGCTCGCTCACCAGGTCGACCTCTTCGTTCGCCATCAGCGTGCCCGTGGTCACCAGCGCATTGTCCAAAGGCTCGGGCTTCAGCACATGCACCTGCACGGTCATCGGCGGCATGGCACCGGGACCGGCGGCCTGTTCCTTTCCGCCACCGCATGAGGCGAGGACAACAACTGCAATAAGAGGGATCGCTAGCTTCATAGATGAATGCGCTTGGTGGTGACCTGCGCGCGCTCCTTCACACTGCGCAGGTTGTGAACGACGAGGTCGATCTGTTCCATGAATTCCTTGCGTTCCGACTTCTTCATGCCTTTCATGGCCTCGTCGTTCAATTCTTCGTAAGCCTTGCGGATGGCCTTGACGGCGGGCTTGGCCTTTGCGGTGAGCTTGATGAGGTACTTGCGGCGGTCGCCTTCGCAATCGCAGCGCTCCACGTAGCCCTTCTGACCCAAGTGGTCCAGCGCGCGGGTCATGGCCACCTTGTCCAGATCCAGCTGGTCGGCGAGCTCCTGCTGGCTCAATTTGCCTTCGCCTTCTTCAATGGTGAGCAGCACGAAGAACCAGTGCGTGATGTCCAAGTGCTCCAGCTTCTCCTGCAAGCGGGCGAAGTAGCGGTGCGCCGCGATGGAGCACCAGTAGCCGATGGAGGAGGTGGGCATGATCGTTCCGTTCGTAATGGTTACAAATGTAACGGCCTCTTTGTTCGAAGCCGACGGCAGAATGTTGGATGGTGGGATTGTGGGGCGAACGGGGAGCGTAGCCTTTGTCGCGCCAGGCCTCGAGAAGTTGGTCAGTGGGCCAATATGCCAAGCGGCGTGTCAAGTTTGCCACTCAACTCTTGGGAAACTGCTTAACCAACCCAGTTTCACAGTCATATCCACATTAGTGAAGAAACCACACGCTATAGGCCCGCTGCGGATGAAGCTCAATCGAACGTCCTCATCATTGATGGACTTGATGCCTTCCAGCAACTCAATCAGTGGTTTACGCCTCTGTTCAGTCTTGCCCATCGCAACCATTCGATCGAGCCTGAATTGATAGATGCCATGTATGTGGGATCGTGGGAGTAGCTCTGACCTGATAAATGTAGCGGAGGACAGAAGTGCCTCTAGCGGCAGATCCCTGAACAGAAAAGCGACCTTGGCCTTGACCTCTTCGTTATCCAATGCAATCATTGTTAGTGCGTCCAGGAATCCACAGCGGCCCTGAAGATCGTAAAGAGCGGCGAATGCGTGTTGCCCTCTGGCGCGCCAGCGGCTTAAGAGATGGCCACGTCAGGCCAGGTACTTTGGGATCGCTTGTGCCTGACTCGCCATGACGGAAATGAAAAATGCCGTCATCGCGAGGATCCCGAAGGGGCCGAAGCGATCTCTTGGGCCGCTGGCGCGCAGGATCTCTCCGACATAGGCGGTCCCTGAACCATGCGCTGGGAGCAACGCTTCCATCGGGCACAGGCAAGATGCCTGTGCGACTATATCACGATGTTCACGATGCGCTTCGGCACCACGATCACCTTCTTGGGCAACTTGCCTTCCAGGCGGGCCTGCACTTCGGGGTTGGCGAGCACGGCGGCTTCCACGCTCTTCGCATCCAGCTCCATGGGGAACTCAAGCTGCAGGCGGGTCTTACCGTTGAAGCTGAGCTTCTCGATGTCCTCGGTCACCTTCTTCAGGGTGGCGTGCAGCACCTTCAGCTCGGCCTTGGTCGCCGCCACATCGCTCACGCTGAGGATGTCGCTCTCGAAGAAGAGGTTCCAGAACTTCTTCAGGAAACGGCTCGTGCCTTCAATGCCGTTGGTGTCCCACGGCTTGCTCTGTTCCAGCGGACCCAGGAACATCTCGTACAGGCGGAGCGTGTCCGCACCGTACTTCTCGATGATGTCATCGGGGTTCACAACGTTGAACCAACGCTTTGACATCTTCTCCACCTCTCTCCGTGTTAGAATCCGGCCCTCTTCATCCAGTAAGAAGTCCACTTCGCGATCCTTAGAGAAGGACTGTTCCTTCCTCAACTTGAACTCTTGATGTCGTAGAGAATTGTTCGCCGCGACTAGCTCAATGTCAACATGGGCATCGCTCAGGGTGAAAGAGAAGTTCGATTCTGAACTCAACTCTGCAAGCCACGGCCAGTATTCGAGATATCTAGCGGTGACTAGTTCTGTGGCCCTAGCCACGCCTTTATCAACAATGGACTGACTTACATAAAGCAAGGGAGTCTCCTGCCGATTTAATCCCAAGTGCAGATCCTCCGAACTCAAGCTTATGGCAGCATTGCTGACGAAAGGGAGAATCGCCGACACCCCCTGGATCATCCCCTGGTTGACCAGCTTCTGCGCGGGCTCTTCCACCGCGATGAAGCCGCGATCGAAGAGGAACTTGGTCCAGAAGCGTACATAGAGCAGGTGACCGGTGGCGTGCTCGCTGCCGCCCACGTACAGGTCCACCTGCTTCCAGTAGTCCACGGCTTCTTTGCCGGCAAAGCGCTCGGTGTTGCCGGGGTCCATGTAACGGAGCCAGTACCAGCTGCTGCCGGCCCAGCCGGGCATGGTCGTGGTCTCAAGAGGGCTGTAGCCCTCTCCCCCGGCCCCTCTCCCATGGAGAGGGGAGTAACTCCAGTCCGCCGCGCGGGCCAGGGGTGGTTCGCCATCGGCGGTGGGCAGGAACTTGTCCACTTCGGGTAGCACCAGCGGGAGGTGCTCATCCTTCACGGCCTTCGGCAGGCCGTCCTCGTAGTAGATGGGAATGGGTTCGCCCCAGTAGCGCTGGCGACCGAAGGCGGCATCGCGCAGGCGGTAGTTGATGCGGCCCTCGCCCACGCCAAGCGTCTCCAGTTCCTGGATGGCGCGAGTGATGGCGTTCGGCACCTCCAGCCCATTGAGGAAGCCACTGTTGATAAGGGTCGCGTCCTTGCGCTCGTCCGCTTCCTTGGCGATGTCCGCGCCCTCCGTGACGGCGATGATCGGCAGGTTGAAATGCCTGGCGAAGTTCCAATCACGCTGGTCGCCGCCGGGCACGGCCATCACGGCACCAGTGGCGTAGCCCAAGAGCACGTAATCGCCCACCCAAATGGGCACATCGGCACCGGTGAAGGGATGCTTGACGTAGGCTCCGGTGAAGGCGCCGCTCACGGTCTTCACGTCGGCCATGCGGTCGCGTTCGCTGCGGTTCTTGGCCTGCTCGCAATAGGCCATCACCTCGGCCCGGCGCTCGGGCGTCACCAGCTTATCCAACAATTGGTGCTCCGGTGCCAGCGTCACGAAGGTGACGCCGAACAAGGTGTCCGGGCGCGTGGTGAAGACCTCGATCACCTCCTCATGCCCCACGACAGGGAACTTCACCAAGGCCCCGCGGCTGCGGCCGATCCAGTTGCGCTGTGCTTCCTTGATGCTCTCGCTCCAATCCAGCTCATCGAGCGAATCGAGCAGGCGTTGCGCGTAAGCGGTGATGCGAATGCTCCAATGCGGCATCCGCTTGCGCTCCACGGGGTGGCCGCCGCGTTCGCTTACGCCGTCCTTCACTTCGTCGTTGGCGAGCACGGTGCCCAACGCGGGACACCAGTTCACCCAGGCCTCGCTACGGTAAGCAAGGCGGAAGAACTGCAGCACGGCCTCCTGTTCGCGCGGGTTGAAAGCCTTCCACTCTTCGGCGGTGAAGGTCGGCGCCTCCATGTCCTCATCGCCCGTGAGGCGGCGGCGGTCGATGCCGGTGAAGCCGTTGTGCTCGAAGCGGCGGATGAGGCTGGCGATGGGCTCGGCGCGTTTCGCCTCGATGTTGTACCAGCTGTCGAAGAGCTGCAGGAAGACCCATTGCGTCCAGCG
>JADZGG010000040.1 GCA_020854015.1 Flavobacteriales bacterium | reverse complement strand
CGGACCTACTTCGTGACGCCCGGGGAAGTGACGCACTGCACCGCCGACGACAACTACACGGTGCTGTACACCGCGGATGGCCGGCGCTTCGTGTCAGCTCGCACCTTAAAGGACTACGAGGACATGCTCACGCCGATCGGTTTTCTCCGTGTGCATCGGAGCGCCTTGGTGAACAAGGCCCAGATCACGCACCTCGATGATGGCCATGTGGTGCTGAAGGACCACACACGCGTGGAGATCAGCCGCAGAAAAAGGGAGGACGTGTTGAAGGCGCTGGCCGGCTGAGCCCGCCGCTCGCTCACCCATCGCGCCACTGGCTCAACCGGTCTTGGTCACGGCCGGACCACGGCGCTGCTTTGATGCACCAGCCCCAAAGGTCATGAAAGCCGCACCCATCATCCTCGACATCGCCGTTGGCATCGCCATCGCCGCACTGGTCGTGTTACCGTTCGCTGTTTCCGCTGCCGGG
The DNA here is from genome assembly GCA_020854015.1 of Flavobacteriales bacterium. Taxonomy (GTDB): domain Bacteria; phylum Bacteroidota; class Bacteroidia; order Flavobacteriales_F; family PHOS-HE28; genus PHOS-HE28. Next base: position 3,423 of record JADZGG010000040.1, on the reverse strand, counting down.
CCCACGGGCTTCACCGAGAACAAGGGACAGATCCATGACCAGTATCGCAAGGCGAACCCTTCGGTGCTGTACCTGTTGAATGGCACAGGGGTGAACGTGCAGCTAAGGCGCGACGGCTTCGCCTACGACACGTACGCGACCAAGGAGGACGAGCGGTTGAACGAACTGGATCAAGCGAACGGCACCGAGGACAGCGAGGGAAGCAGCAGCCTCCACCTGTTGGGACGACGAATGAACGTGCTCTCCACGACCCAGCAATTCCATCGCATCGACCTGCGCTTCGCGAACGGCAACCCGGATCCTGTGATCCTCAGCGACGGTGAGAGCGAGGACCACTCGAACATCTACACCGATGTGACCGGAGAAGCAGGTGCGACGTTCGTCCGATCATACGCCACCATCACCTACCGCGACGTGTGGCCGAACATCGATGTGCGCTTCAACTACGGCGAAGCAGGTTTCAAGTACGATGTGATCGTGCGGCCCGGTGGCGATCTGGGCGCAGTGCGGTTCGAGGTGAAGGGCGCAGCGATGATCGAGAACGTGAAAGGTGAACTCGTGCTCTCCTGGGCCGATGGTGCGCTGACCGAGAGCATCCCGGCCAGTTGGATCGAGAACGGACATGGTCGAACAAGTGTTCACGCGCACTACACGGTGAACGCGGATGGCACGTTCGGCTTCGCATGCACGAGCAAGCTGGCGGGCACCTTGGTGATCGACCCCACGATCCAGTGGACGACGTATTACGGCGGCACCAGCTTCGAGGGCTATGCGAACGTGGCCGTGGACGACGCCGGGAACACCTATCTCGCCGGCACCACCAGCAGCACGACCAACATCGCGACCGCGGGCAGCTACGATGCGGTGTTCACCGGTGGCGCCGATGGATACCTGGTGAAGTTCACACCCGCCGGCGCACGGCTGTGGGGCACTTACTTCGGCGGCTCTTCCACCGAGGACTGGGTAGCCGTGAAGGTGAACGGTGCGGGTACCGCTGCGCTAGCCGGCTACACGGCCTCCACCTCGGGGATCGCATCAGCCGGGGCATACCAAACACAGCTTTCCGGCAACTACGACGCTTTCCTCATGCTCTTCAACACGAACGGCACGCGGCAATGGGGCACGTACTACGGCGGTGGATCCGCGGACCGCGGCATCGAAGCGAGCATTGCGCTCAACGGACGCGTTGCCCTTGTGGGTGAGACGATCTCGACCACCGGGATCGCCAGCACCGGCGCGCCCGATGTGAGCTACGGCGGTGCACAGGACGGGTTCGTCGTTTGGTTCACCCCTACGGGCACGAGGCTCTTCGGGTCCTACATCGGAGGCAGCGGCGAGGATTCCGTTTATGGCGTGGAAGCCGGGTTCGCGAACAGTGAGTTCGTGGTCACCGGATACACGAAGTCGACCACCGGCATTGCCACCACCGGCGCACACGACGTCACCTTCAATGGAGACACGGATGCGTTCATGGCGCTCTACAACGGGTCCGGCACGGGCACGAAAACCTGGTGCACCTATTACGGCGGGCTTGGAGCGGACTATGGTCGCGCGGTGACCTACACGAGCTCGGGGGTCTTCGTCATGTGCGGACATACCAGCAGCACCACGGGCATAGCGACCGCAGGAAGCGACCAACCCAGCTACGGGGGTGGCATCTCGGACGGATTCCATGCCAGCTTCGATCGGTTCACCAAGGCACGCATCCGCGGATCGTACGCCGGCGGGACCAACGAGGACCATGTGATCGCCATCGCCAAGCTCGGCAACCAAGGCTATGCGATCGGTGCGGCCTACTTCTCCGCGGGCCAGGCCACGCCCGGTTCCTTCGGCCCCACCGGACCGGGCCGCTACGTGGCGGGATACACCAGCGGTGGCGTCAAGAACTGGTCCGGGTACTTCCCCGACAGCGAGCTCCTCTCGATCGGCATCGGCGCGAGCAGCACGTCCATGGCGGTGGTGGTGTCCACGTTCCTGGAGGCGGCCCCCATCACGCCCGGTGCACATCAACCCACGCCCGGAGGCAGCTGGGACCTGGTCCTTCATCGGTTGGTGAACACGGCACCTCCCCTGCTGATGCCTGTGCAGGACGAACCGGTCCGGAAGGCCTTCCAATACAAGCTCGCGATCACCGATGGTTCCCTCTCCATCCTTCCGGAAAGCCCTGTGCATGCGGACGGCACGGTGATGCTCCGGATCTTCGATGCCACGGGCCGCATGGTGCGCGAACACACGTGGAACGGCGGTTCGCCATGGCAGGTCAGCGACCTGGGCACCGGCACGTATGTCCTCGTGGCCCTACCCCACGATGGAGCGCCACGGTCCCAGCGTATCCTCATCCCCTGAACCACTCCCTCAGCACGGTGACCGCTGGCTCGGAGTTCACGCCCGGCGTGCGGCCGCTGCGCTTGTTTCGGTGCACGAACGCCCCCATCATGAAACCACTGCTCCTCTCCGCTTCCCTGCTGATCGCACTGAACTCCACCGCCCAATGGAGCACCGACCCTGCCAACCCGATGGTGGTGACCAACGTGCCCAACGCAGCGCGTTACAGCGCGGTCATGGCCGATGCCGACAGCGGCTACTACGTGTTCTGGAGCGATCTGCGCAACGACCCATTGAAGGCGGACCTCTACGGACAGCACTTCGATAGTGAGGGAAATGCGCTGTGGACCGCCGGCGGTGAACTGATGCTGAGCAACCCCACCAAGAGCATCAACCTGGTGGCCCCCTTGCTCATGCCGGACGGATCGATGATCGTTTCTTACGCGACGCGCACCGATATTCTCGGTGGCGACACCGTCCGCGCCATGCGCTTCGACGCGAACGCGAGCGCGATGTGGGCCGAGCCCTCCGTGTTGCTCACCGGGCTGGACTACCGGACCATCAAGGTGGTGGCAAGCGACAGTTGCGCCTACATGGTCGCCTATTGCGAAAGCTGCAGCGGCGGTGGTTACGGCTGCAAATTGCAGCGCGTGCGGATGGACGGTACAGTGCAGTTCGCGCTATCGGGTCAGACCTCCGGTTCCAGCCTCTACGGGCCCTACACCATCCACCCCGATGGAGCGGGCGGACTGTTGTTCTCCATCCGCTGCGGCAACGGCGCGGGCACGTGCTTGAAGGCCCAACGCTTCGACAGCCTGGGCATAGCGGTCTGGCCTGGCTACATCGACCTGGCCGATGCCGACGGGCTCAACTACGGTTTCGCCACCAGCATGGACGACAGCGGCACCCAGACAGCCGTGTGGGAGGTGAACGGTGACCTCCGGATGCGCCGGATCGATACACTGAGCGCTTCGGTGTGGTCGCCTTCCGTGGTCGCGGCCTGCGATCTCGCCACCTCGGTACAACAGGACCCCGCCATCGTGGCCATGGGAAATGAACTCTTCGTGGCCTGGGGCGACAACCGCCCCCCTGCCTCTT
>JADZGG010000039.1 GCA_020854015.1 Flavobacteriales bacterium | reverse complement strand
GGTGCTGTGGATGGTGTACCGGGTGTTCAACGTGTTGATCACCACGTAATCCTTCAGCGCCTCTATGTCATAGATGTCGCTCATCTTGAGCTTCACCAAGCGGCTGTTGCTCTTGACGAACAACAGGTCCTTGGTGGCTCCCTGGCCTTCCACGAGGTTAAAGAGCAGGTCGCGTTCCTTGAGCACCTCGGCCTCCTTCTTGTGCTTGTAGAGGGCCATTTCGATCGACGTGTGGATGTCGATCTCCTTGAACGGCTTGATGATGTAACCGTAGGGTTGTGTGACCTTGGCCTTGTTGAGCGTGCTTTCGTCCGCGTAGGCGGTGAGGAAGATCACCGGGATATTTGTCTCGGTACGGATCTGTGTAGCGGCCTCGATCCCGTTCATCTCGCCCTTGAGCATGATGTCCATGAGGATGATGTCCGGCTGCGTTTCCACGGCCAGCTTGACGGCCTGTTCGCCGGTAGCTGCCGCCCCTACAACATTGTAACCAAGTTTCTTCAGGCTATGCTGAATGTCCTTGCTCACGATGCTTTCGTCCTCTACAACCAGAACATTGGTCTGCGCCATGGCCGCATCACTTGAGTTGTTCAAAAGTAATCAAATAGCCCACCCCGGGACCCTTCGTACGCTCAATGTGGCCGTCAAGTTGCCCAATGAGCGTATGGACCAGTTGAAGGCCCAGGTTCGAGTCTCGTTCTTCGTCAAAACCTTCAGGTAAGCCCTTACCGTTATCGCGCAACGTGATGTGCACCGTTCGCTCCTCCGTGGAGAGACCGATATGGATGGTTCCCCTACCCCCCCGGGGGAAGGCGTGCTTGAGCGCATTGCTTATGAGCTCATTAAGGATCAAACCGCATGGAATGGCTTGGTCCAACCCCAATTGAACGGGCTGTAGTTGCTTCTCCAACGCAACGCGGCCGCTAAGACTATAGCTCAGCATCAGGTTGCGACTGAGGCCGTCGATGTAATTGGCCAGGTCAATGCTGCTGAAGTTCTTGTTCTGGTATAGGCTCTCGTGGATGAAGGACATGCTGCGGATGCGGTCCTGGCTGTCCCGTAAAAGGTCCAGCATGCGGGGATCATCGTCCACATAGCCGCTCTGCAGATTGAGGATGCTGCTGATGATCTGCAGGTTGTTCTTCACGCGGTGGTGCACCTCCTTCAGCAGCACTTCCTTTTCGTGCAGGCTCTCAAGCAGTTTCTTCTGGGCCTCCTTCTTGTCAGTGATGCCATAGGCAAGACAACTGATCTCCACTACCTGACCATTCACACGGATCGGGTTCAGGAAATTCTCCACCCACAAGGACCTGCCCGCCCTGTTCCTTAGTTCCACTTCGAATTGCTGGGGCTCCCCATTGAGCGCAGCCTTGTACAGCGCCACGATCGCCTTGTAACGATTGTCCGCCACTCGTTTCAGCATGGTGCCAATGAAATCGTCTCCAAGGGCGAAACGCGTGCCCACGCTGCGCTCCGCAGAAGCTCTGAAGTGTTCGTTGAACGCCGTGAGCCGCAGGTCACGGTCCAACGTCCATATCATCATGTTCGCGCTGTTCTCGAAGATGGCCGTGAGGCGCGCTGCCTGTTCGCGTACGGTCTCCTCGGCCTCCTTCTGTTCGGTGACCTCGTGGCCCACGCCGAACACTTCCTGCACCCTTCCCAGCTCGTCGAACACAGGACTCAGAAAGATCTCGTTGCACACACGCTGCCCTTGTTTATCCAATACATCGGTCTCGAAACGCAAGGCCCTGCCCTGGAACGCTTCGCTGTACTTCTGCTCCCAAAAAGAATGATAAGCCGTAGAAGCGAATCGCTTGCGCGGTTGGTCCAGATCGCGGTTCAGTTCGGGCCTCACGCCATAGAGCCGGTCGATCATGTCAGCATATCCCCGATTGAAGCTGGTCAGAGCGATGCGATCGTCCACGGTCCAGAACATGTGCTCGCTGCTCTCAAAAAGGGCGCGGAGTTTCGCTTCGTGCTGGAGGACCTCGGCTTTTGCTTCGTGGATGCCCGTGATGTCGCGGAAGATGCTTCGCGATGCGACGGAACGTCCATCGACTATGCGTGCATTGATGTTGCCCTCAACGATCACCCGCCTTCCATCACGGGTCCTGAAAACGGTCCTTAGGTTCTCGATGGAGTCACCCTTGAGCACCTGTTGGAAGATCGCTTTGCAGTGCTCGAGCTCTTCCGGGGCCACAATGTCCCAGAGGTTCACATCGGCCAGTTCATCCTCTGCGTACCCAAGCGTCTTTCGCCATGCCGCGTTCACATATTGGAAACGTCCGTCGGCATCCACGCTTTGAATAAGGTCCGTAGCGTGCTCGAACAGATCGCGGTATCGCTCTTCGCTGGCGCGCAGGGCTTGTTCGTCCAGCTTGGCCTGGGTGATGTCCCTGCTGACCCCCATGCTGCCCAGCAGCATGCCGTCCTCGTCGTATTGCCTGGATGCTGCGAGAAAACTATTAAAGACGCGGCCGGTGCGGTCCACATTGCGGACCTCGCCGGCGAACGCACCATGCTCATTGAGCTCTACCTGAATGCGAGCATACTCATGTTCATCCACATAGAACATACGCGCCTTCTTACCGACCACCTCCTCCGGCTCATAACCGAACTTGACCGAGGCCGCCGGGTTGAACTCGGTGATGTGACCTTCTTTATCGACCGCGATGATCACATCAAGTGAGCTGTTCACAAGACTTCGCGCGAAACGGCGACTCCTGCGCAGCTCGTCCTGAGTAAGGCGGTGCTCCTTGATCTCCTTTCGAAGAACCTCGTTCACCTCCTCGGCCATGCGTGAACGCAAGCGTTCCTCGATCAAGTTCTCATGGAGGCCTGGTTCGTGCAACGTAAGCTGAGTGGCATCCGCCCGTTCGTGAACCACTGCGGCCGCATGGACGATGACTTCCCTTCTGGCCAATGCCGCTCCGAGCCGCATCGTGAGCGGTCCGGCTTTTCCACGTTCGACCGCCTCTGTGATCAAGGTCGAGATCGTGGTGGCATTTTCGGGGCCGAAGATCCGTTCCAGCGTACTGCCGATCACCGGGGTCCTGTTCAACAGTTGCTCGAATGCTGGATTGGCGTAGCGAACGGACCCGGCCTGAAAGATCAGAACACCGTCCCGCATCCGTTCCAACAACTGTCGGTAGTTGTCCAATAATGAACGGTGCTCCTTTTCGGTAGCGCGGTAGCCCGAGATGTCGATCAAGGTGCCGGTGATGGTACTATGCCCATCGCTCGCCTTGCGTATGGACACGTTCTCAAGCACAGTGATGGCCCTTCCGCTGCGGTGTTTCAGCGTGATCTCATAATTGGCGAGCTCGCCCTGTTCCAACAGGTCGTTGATGAAGCGCTTTCGTTGTTCCGCATCGTAGTACAGGTCCGCACAGGGCATCCGCATGAGCTCCTGGCGGTCCGCATAGCCGAGAATACGGGCCATGCTCTGGTTGCAATCGACGAACTGACCTGCCATGGTGGTCTGGAAGACACCGGCCAGGTTATTACCCACCAGGTCGTCATACCGCTGCTTAAGTTCGAGGTAAGCGCTGCCAAGCTTGTTCTGCTCGGGCACGCCATCATCCGATCTCTCGACCTTCTTCACCACGGCCCGAACTTACACAGCCCAGAGTGGTTCACCCGCACTAGTGTTCCGGAGAACCACCGGGTTCGAAGGGCGGTGGCACCTTGGTGCCATCAATGCGCATCTCGTGCCCATCCTTGTATTTGATCGTCATGAGCAGGTTGCCGTAAACATCATAGGTCATCAGGTCGCCTTGACGAAGGCCCATGCTGTAGCGGCCATCCTCCATAAGATTCCCGTTGGGCCAATAGTAGCGGTGTCGGCCATCCGGTTCCCCGTTCACATAGCCACCGATGAAGCTCCTTTTCCCATTGTCGTATGTGTACACCCACTCGCCAGTCTTCATACCGTCCTTGTAAGCACCTTCTTCCCGATGGTCACCCACGTGATAGGTCCACTTTCCATCCCGGAGGCCGTCGATGTACTCTCCCTGGGTGATCACTTCACCGCCCTCATCATATTCCACGGAAGCTCCGTCCTCTTTGCCTTTCCGGTAGTTCTCTTCCCTGTGTCGTGCGCCACCTTCGAAGAACCAGATCCAAAGACCTTGTGCAAGGCCGTTCTGGTATTTACCCTTCTGCTCTACGGCTCCGCTCCGATGATAATAGGTCCATTCACCCTCACGCTTGCCGCTTTTGTAATCCCCTTCTGCACGCTTCTCACCGGTCTGGTAGTACTCTGTCCAGTGTCCTTCCAGCGCTCCCATATCGTTCACACCTCCCTCGCTCATGCGCCGATCCCCTTGATAGATGGCCGCTGAGACCACCTTGCCTTGCTCGTCGTATTGTCGGAAAAGGCCCTCCTTCTTTCCTTCCTTGGAATAACTGCCGATGCTGCTCACCTTTCCATTGTTGTGGTAGGTGTTCTTTATCTGCAACAACATGGTCTCCTGGGCACTGGTCTGTACCTGATCCATGTCGTACTTCACCATGGCCTTCAGCTTACCGTTGGTGTCGTATTCCTTGAAGATGCCTTGCCGCTTGTCATCCACAAAACCTCCTTCCCACTTGGGCTTGCCGTTACTGTTGAACTCTTTCCAAGGGCCTTGGCGAAGTCCCGCCTTGTCGTAGCGATTGATCTCTTCACGGCGCTGCAGGACCCCGGCACGATACGTCGCTAGGACCGTGATCCTCCCATCCTCAGCGTACTCGATGGCTTTCCCCTCCTCTCGTCCGTCCTTGAATGGGATCGATCTCTGGACTCTTCCGTCGGGGAAGAAGAACCTTGTTTCCCCATTTTTCACGTCGTCCTGATAGAGCTCTTCGCTCACCAATGAACCATCGGCGGCGTACTTGTGGGTCGGGCCGTTCTTACGATCCGCCCTGTACTGGATCGTGGACATCAGCCTTCCATCCGGACCATAGAATTTCCAGGTGCTGTCGAGCAAAAAGTGAACTCGATCGCCCTCGCTTTTCAGAACCCCGGT
>JADZGG010000038.1 GCA_020854015.1 Flavobacteriales bacterium | reverse complement strand
TTGGTGCCGCCGATTTCACCGATCATGATGATGCCTTCGGTTTCCGGGTCCTCGTTGAACATTTTGAGGACGTCGAGGTGGGTGGTGCCGTTGATGGGGTCGCCACCGATGCCGATGGCCGTGGTGATGCCCATGCCAGCCTTCACCACCTGGTCGGCGGCCTCGTAGGTCAACGTGCCGCTCTTGGACACGATGCCCACCTTGCCCTTCTTGAACACGAAGCCGGGCATGATGCCCACCTTGCATTCACCGGCGGTGATGACGCCGGGGCAGTTGGGGCCGATGAGGCGGCAGTCCTTGCCGCGGATGTACTCGCGGGCGGTCACCATGTCCTTTACCGGGATGCCCTCGGTGATGCACACGATGACCTTGATGCCGGCCTCGGCGGCCTCCATGATCGCGTCGGCCGCGAAGGCGGGTGGCACGAAGATGATGCTGACGTCGGCGCCTGTGGCCTTCACCGCATCGCTCACGGTCTCGAACACGGGCTTGTCCAGGTGTGTCTGACCGCCCTTGCCGGGGGTGACACCACCGACCACGTTGGTGCCGTACTCGATCATCTGCGTGGCGTGGAAGGTGCCTTCGCTGCCGGTGAAGCCCTGCACCAGGACCTTGCTGTTCTTGTGGACGAGTACGCTCATGGCGGAGGATTCAGTGTTCGTTGTTGTGCGGGTCCGTTGGTCGGGACCATGCCCGAGCTTGGGAAGCGGCGGCAAATCTAACCGGCAGGGTGTTCCGATGCACCGGGCAGGGGTGTGTAACTGCTGCGGAGGTAGTCGAACACCAGCCAGAGCGTGCCGATCATGATGGCGCCGCCCACCCAGAAAGGCAGTCCCCAGCCTATCGCGTACAGCGGACCCGCCATGGCAGGACCGACGACACGGCCCAGCGAACCGAAGCCCTGGTTCTGCCCCATCACTTCGCCCAGCTCGTGGTGTTCCGCCTTGCGGCTCAGGATGGCCACCAGGCTCGGGTTCAGGCAGGCGTTGCCTACGGAGAGCAGGATCATGGGGATGAGGCTGAAGGCCACGAAGTAGATCTGCGGTACGAAGGGGATGGCGGCCAGCCCGAGCCCCACCAGCACACAGCCGTAGATCATCATGCGGCGCTCCCCCCACCATTTCTGGAACACGCCGACCAGCGCTCCCTGGGAAACGGCGCTCAACACGCCGACCAGCGAGAACATCAGGCCCACATGGTCCACGTCCAGTCCGTACTTCTGTTCCCAGAGGAAGGCGATGCTCACGTTCATCATGCTGAAGGCGGTGATGTAGACGAAGCCGATGATGAAGATGTCGCGGAACCGCTTGTCCCGCAAGGAGGCGAACGTGCTGGCGATGGGTTTGAAATTGATGGGGCGCGTGGGATCCATCACCAATAGCGACTCGGGCAGCGCGATCAGCACGCCGAGCAGGTTCACGGCGCAGAGACCGGCCGCTACGTAGCCGAGCATCTCCAGTCCGAAGTGGCTGTAGATGGAACCGCCGATGGCAGGTCCGAACGCGAAGGCCAGGCCGAAGGAAGCCCCGATCACCAGACCGATCCGCTTGGCGCGGTCCTGCGGCTTGGTGATGTCGCTGACATAAGCCTGTGCGGCCGCGATGTTCCCGGATCCAATTCCGGTGAGGATCCGCGATACGAAGAGCAGCAGCAAGCTGGTGGCGTGCGCGAACACGAGGTAGCTGGCCGCACTGATGATGATGGAAACGATGATCACCGGGCGACGTCCCACGCGGTCGCTCATGGAACCCCAGATCGGTGAACACAGGAACACCAGCAAGCTGAACACCGCAGCGGACAGCATCACCATGGTCTCGCTGGCCCCCACCCGCTCGGCGAAGTAGGGCACCACCGGAATGAACAGGGTGAAGCCGAGAAGGTCCACGAAGATCGTGAGCCAAAGAATGAGCAATCTGCGATCCATCAGGGGGTGAACGCCAGGAGGTGGCGCGGCACGAAGGTCGCGTTCCAACCGGAACTCACTGTACCGGTGCCACGGAAGGCGCGGGACGCAACCCTTTCACCATGCGCATGGCCCAACCCGCGTTCACCAGCAATAGCACGCTGGCCAGGAAGAACGGCAACAGGTAATACACCCCGTACAAGGTGGTGCCCACGAGCGGACCCACCACACGGGCCAACGAACCGAAGCTCTGGTACAATCCCACCACTTTGCCTTGCTCACGTGGATCGGTCTGCGTGCTGAGGAGGGAGATGGAACTGGGTCCCACCGGACCGTTCATCAAGGCCATCAGGAAGATCAAGGGCACTTCGAGCGCCAGGAAGAGGCCGGACGGCACCAGTCCCATGGCCACGAGCACCACCGCCATGCCGATGTTACCGATCACCAGCAGCTTGCGGTCACCGAGCGCGGCGCTGAGCGGCTTGATCAGCAGCACCTGCACCACCGTGGTGCACACCCCGAGGAACGTGAAGGCATAACCGCGATGGTCATCGTCCAGTCCGAAGTGATCTTCCCAGAACAAGGTGGTGCAGACCTGGAACAGGAAGAAGGCGGTGATGTAGAGGAAGTTGATGAGAAAGATGCTGCGGATCACCGGCTGACGCATCACGCTCACATAGTCCTTGATGGGGATCAGACGGATCGGCGATGCGGGGTTCTTCTGAGCGATGCTCTCTTTCAGCATCACTTGGGCGAGCAAAAGGTTCAGGATGCACAGACCAGCAGCGATCCAACCCAGCCACGGAAAGCCCAGCGTGCCCATGATAAGTCCTCCGAGCGAAGGCCCGAAGATGAAGCCCATGCCGAAGGCCGCACCGATGAGCCCCATGGCGCCGCTGCGCTTCTCCGGTGGCGTGATGTCGATGATGTAGGCCTGCGCCACGCTGATGTTGCCGCTGGCGAACCCGTTGATGGCGCGGGCCAGGAACAGCAGCCACAGACCCTGCCCATGACTGAGCCCCAGCAACACGTAGCCCAAAGCGTTCGCAAGAAGCGTGATCAGCAGCACGGGCCTTCGTCCGATCCGATCGCTGAGGCTTCCGAGCAGCGGGGAGGCCACGAACTGCATGGCGCTGAACAACGCAATGCCGATGCCCACCCACACTTCGCTCCCCGCAAGGTCCTTGATGTAATTGGGCAGGATGGGGATCACCAGCCCGAAGCCCAGGAGGTCGATGAAGATGGTGAGGAAAAGGACGATGTAGCGCCTGTCCATGGGAGGGGCGCGAAGGTAGACCGGCGGTCACAGTTCAGCCCCGTGGCGTCTCCACGGCCTGGTGCTCGACCTGTCGCACATACGGCCGGATGATCAGGCGGATCGTGTTCTTCCAACTCATGTACTTCCAGGCCCAGCCCATGAGCACCTGCAGGCGGTTGCGGAAACCCACGAGCGCCATCAAGTGCACGAACATCCACGCCAGCCAGGCCAGCGGCCCGCCGAGGTGAATGTTGCCTACGTCCACCACGGCCTTGAAGCGACCGATGGTGGCCATGCTGCCCTTGTCCACATAGGTGAACGGTTTCAACTCCTTCCCTTCCGCCTTTCGCAGCAGGTTGTTGGCCAGAAGCACCGCTTGTTGGATCGCGGCCGGTGCCACTTGTGGATGTCCCCGCTCCCACTTCCCTTCGGTCATCAGCGCCACATCGCCGAGCGCATAGACGCCGGGCACGCCCTCTAGCTCACTGTAGCGGTCCACGTTGTAGCGGTTGGCCTTGGGCACTTCAGCGGCCTCAAGCCCCGGTAGCGTCATGCCTTTCACCCCGGCGGCCCAGATGAGCGTGCGGCTGTCCATGGTACTGCCGTCCTGGAAGGTGATCAGCTCGCCGTCGAAATGAGTGACCCGCGCACCGAAGCGCACGTTCACCCCCATGTCCTGCAAGTATTTCAGAGCATACGCACTGGCCTGTTCGCTGAAGTTCTTCAGCACGCGGTCGTTGCTGTCGATCAGCCAGATCTGCATACGCTCGCTGTCGAGCTCGCGGTACTCGCGCTTCAGCACGGTGCGGCGGATCTCGGCCAACGCACCTGCGAGCTCCACCCCGGTGGGACCTGCGCCCACGATGGTGAAGTTGAGCTGACGCTTCTGCGAATGTTCGTCCTGCTGGTAAAGCGCGGCCTCGAAGTCCTGAAGGAAGTCGCTGCGGATGTCGAGCGCTTGTCCGATGCTCTTGAGCTGCATGGCCTCCTTCTCGATGGCCGTGTTGCCGAAGAAGTTGGTGCCGCTTCCGGTGGCCAGCACCAGAATGTCGTAGGCGAACTCACCGTGATCGGTGACCACCAGCTTTTCCTGCGGCTTCACGGCGGTCACCTTCGCCATGCGGAAGGCCACATTGGGCATGGGGGCCACGCTGCGGCGGAAGGGGTGCGCGATGCTGTCGGCACTAAGGCTGGCCGTGGCCACCTGGTACAGCAGCGGCTGGAAACAGTGGTGGTTCTGGCGATCGAGCAGCAGCACCTTGTAGGGCGCGCCTTCGAGCCGCTTGATGAGTTCCAGCCCGGCGAAACCGCCACCCACCACCACCACCTGGGGGTAGGGAAGCGCATCGTATTGCTGTTTCGCGTGGCTGTTCATCGGGAGCGGTGCGAAGTTCCGCAATTTCGTGCCCGCGTTCGACCCTTCTCTTTCGGATCCATGGCCCTCAACGACACCATCTGCGCCCTCAGCACGCCACCCGGCAGCGGCGCCATCGCCATGCTGCGGCTGTCGGGACCGGAGTCCGTGGCCATCGCATTGATGCTGGCGCCAAAGCTGGAGGGAACCTTGGATGCTCGCCACGCCTACTTCGTGGAGCTGGCCGATGATGACGGTCCTGTGGATGAAGGCGTGCTCACCGTGTTCATGGGCCCGCACAGCTACACCGGCGAAGATGTCGTGGAGCTTTCGGTGCACGGTTCACCGTATGTACAACAGCGGCTCTTGCAGGCCATGCTGATGAACGGTGCGCGGATGGCATTGCCCGGCGAGTTCACCCAGCGCGCCTTCCTGAACCGCAAGCTGGACCTGAGCCAGGCCGAAGCGGTGGCCGACCTCATCGCCAGCCAGAGCGCTGCCCAGCACACACTTGCGCTCAACCAGCTGCGCGGCGGCTTCGGTCGCCAGATCGAAGAGCTCCGCCAGCAGCTCATCGACTTCTGCGCGCTGATCGAGCTCGAACTGGACTTCAGCGAAGAGGATGTGCAGTTCGCCAAGCGTGTGGAGCTCACGGCCCTCATCGATCGGCTCACCGACCTGTGCACGGAACTGATCGACAGCTTCCGTTACGGCAACGCGGTGCGACAGGGCATTCCCGTGGCCATCGTCGGGGCACCCAACAGCGGCAAGAGCACCCTGCTGAACGCGCTGCTTCAGGAGGACCGCGCCATCGTGAGCGAGATCGCCGGCACTACCCGCGACACGGTGGAAGAGACCATGACCATCGGCGGCGTGCTGTTCCGCTTCATCGATACCGCCGGGCTGCGCAGTACCACCGATACCGTGGAGAAGCTCGGCATCGAACGCAGCTACAGGAAGGCCGCCGAAGCGAGCATCGTGGTGCTGCTCGGTGATGCGAGCGTATTGGCGGAAGGAGCCTTGCGCACCGAAGCCAACCTCCTCACACGCCGTCTCAAGGAAGCCGTTCCCGCAGGCCAGCCCGGCCCGTGGATCCTGCCCGTCCTGAACAAGAGCGATGTGCCTGGCGTGAAGCCCGCGAAGGACATGCTGGCCATCAGCGCGCGCGGCGGCAAGGGCCTGGAGGAGCTGAAGAAGGCCTTCATCACGCATGTGGAACAGCTGCGCCAAGGGCC
>JADZGG010000037.1 GCA_020854015.1 Flavobacteriales bacterium | reverse complement strand
CCTTCATGCATAGTGATGGAATGACACTGTTCTTCAGCTCCAACGGGCATTCCACGATGGGGGGATACGATGTGTTCAAGACCGTGCTGATGGATGCTGATCACAATGGCTGGGGCGACCCGGAGAACTTGGGCTATCCCTTGAACACAGTGAACGACGACATCTACTTCTGTCTGAGCGAGGACGGGCAGACCGGTTACTTCAGTTCCGAAAGGGCGGAAGGCTTGGGTGGTCAGGACGTTTACCTGGTCGAGTTCCCGACCACGCAACTGGACTACTTGGTGATCCGTGGCGTGGTTACCGATGCCGCCGAGGATCCAGTTCGGGCAAGGATCACGCTGACCGACAAGGATGGTGCCGATGTGATCGGTATCTACTCAACGAACGAACGCACCGGTCGATACATCATGGTGGTTCAACCTGGTGCCCAGTATAGGATGTTGGTGGAGGCAGAGGGCTTCGATGCCCGGCTGAGCGACATCCGCACCGACCAGGTGGGCGTCGATGTGCGGGAGATGCCCTTGGACATCATGCTCACGCGCAACGAGAACACGGCTCGAGTGATCAAGGAATAGCGATGATCGCCAGGAACCTCGGTGTCGCGTGCTTGTGGCTATGCCTGATCGCCTCTTCACAGGGGCAGGACGCGCAGTTCACGCAGTTCTACGCGGCGCCGACTTACCTGAGCCCGGCTTTCGCCGGCACCGGTGTGCAGAGCCGCCTGGCGATGCAGTACCGAGATCAGTGGCCTTCCATTCCCGGGGCTTTCGTCACCTACAACATGGCCTATGATCAGTACCTGAGCGCTTTGAACAGCGGCATCGGATTGATCGCGACACATGACAAGGCCGGTTCAGGTGCGATGCAGTACACGAGCATCACCGCTCAGTATGCCTACGAGATCGAGCTGAAACGGAAGGTCTTCCTGAGGCCCGCCCTGCAGTTCGGATACGTGAACCACTCCGTGGATTATTCGAGTCTCCTTTTCGGTGATCAACTAGCACGTGGCGGAGACATCGGCACCTATGAGAACCTTGCCAAGCGTAACATCGGCTATGTCGACATGGGCACGGGGCTCCTGTTCTTTACACCCAAACTGTGGTTGGGCATGTCGATGCTGCACCTGAACGAGCCGAATCAATCCTTGCTGCTGGGCGAATCGTTCGTGCCCATGAAGTTCAGCATGCACGGTGGCTACCGGATGAAGATCCGCACGGCTTTGATCCGCAAGCATCCACAGGCGGTGATCGTGGCGTTCAACTACAAGTCGCAAGGCAAGTACGACCAACTGGACATCGGTGCCTATTACGAACAAGAGCCGTTCTTCGCCGGACTATGGTATCGGGGACTTCCATTGAAGTCGAACGGGTACGGTGCCACCAACAGCGATGCGATCGCCATGCTGGTGGGTGTGAACGTGGGCAACATGCGCATCGGCTATAGCTACGACCTTACGATCAGCAAGCTGGCCGGTCGCAGTGGTGGCGCGCACGAGATCAGCATTGTCTATGACTGGGCCGACCGGCGCAAGCGCAAGGCCATGTCCAAGCGGCGTGTGGTGCCCTGTGCCAAGTTCTAGTCTCAGGCTTCCTTTTCAGCCTTGTCCATCAGCACGAGCCAGCGCTCGCCTTTCTGATCGATCTCCTTGATGGTCGACTCCAGTTGGAGCGATAGCTCCATGATGGCGTGGTGGTCTGTTGTTGCGGCCGCGATCTTGGCGAGAAGATCCTCCTTCTTCTTCTCCAGTGCCGGAACTTCGGTACCTAGCTTCTTCAGTTCGTTCTTTTCCCCGAAGGTCATTTTGGCTCCTGATCGCTTCGGTGCTGCTTCGAACTGGACCTTGGTCGGTGCAGGAGGCTGTTTGCCTGCGGAGGCGGCGCGGGCCTTCTGCATCTCGCGAAGCTCCGTGTAGCTGCTCACCCATTCCTTTATGACGCCGTTGCCTTCGAACACGAGCAGTTTCGTACACAACTTGTCCATGAAGAAGCGGTCGTGGCTTACAATGAGCAGACAGATGTCGAGTTCGCTGAGGAAATCCTCCAAGGCGTTCAGCGTAGGGATGTCGAGGTCGTTCGTAGGCTCATCAAGGATGAGGACGTTCGGGTTCTTCATCAGCACAGTGCACAGATATAGGCGGCGTTTTTCGCCGCCGCTCAGGGTGCTGACGTACTGGTATTGCTGCTCCTTGTCGAAGAGGAAGCGCTCCAGGAGGCCGGATGCGGTCAGTGTGCGGCCCTTGCTCAAGGGGATCACCTCTGCGATGTCCCGTACGACCTCAAGGATACGCTTGTCCTCTTTCAGGATCAGGCCTTGCTGTCCGAAGGTGCCCAGGATCACGGTATCTCCGATGCTCACCTTGCCCATGTCGGGTTCAAGGCGTTTGGTGAGCAGGTCGATGAAGGTGCTCTTGCCAATGCCGTTGGGTCCCACGATGCCGATACGGTCGCCGCTCTTCAACGAGTAGTTCCAATGCGAAACGATGGGCTTGTAGGTGGAAGGGTCCGCGGGATCACCAAAGCCTTTGGTGAGGTTGCGCGCTTCGATGACCTTGCCGCCGAGGCGCGAGGTCTGCACTTCAATGCTCACTTGGTCCCGGGAGAAATCGCGCGTGGCCAGTGACTTGATCTCCTCGAACTTGTCGAGACGGCTCTTGCTTTTCGTCCCTCGTGCGCGGGGCATTTTACGCACCCATTCCAGCTCGCTCTTCATCAGCCCTTTCAAGTGGTGCTGTGTGGCATCGCGCACCTCGTCCAGCGCGGCCTTTTTCTCAACATAGTAGCTGTAGTTGCCCTTGAAGCGTGTGAAGGCGCCGAACTCCATTTCAATGATCTCGTCGCACACGTTGTCCAGGAAGTGGCGGTCGTGGGTGACGAGCAGGAGGGTGACCCCTGGTGCACCGAGCTCGTCCTCCAACTGCTCGATCATCTGGAGGTCAAGGTGGTTGGTGGGCTCATCCATGATGAGCACATCGGGCAGGTGGATGAGCACCTTGGCCATGGCCACCCGTTTCTGTTGACCACCACTGAGGGTGTTCACGGGCTGCTCCAGATCGCGCAGGTTGAACTGGTAGAGCAGGCGCTTCACGCGGGCCTCATGGTCCCACGCGTCCAGCTCGGTCATCTTGTCGATGGCGTGGTGGAGCTCATCGCCGCCCAGGTTGCGGGCCACGGCATGCTCGTAGGCGCGGATGGCGTTCGTCACCGGGTCGTCGTGGTCGAGCATCTCGTCCACCAGGCTGTGCGTGGCGGTCATGTGGACGTTCTGGTCCAGGTAACCGACGCGTATGCCCTTGTTGAAGGTGATGATGCCCTCGTCCGGTTTTTCCAGTCCGGCGATGCACTTCAGGAGGGTGCTCTTGCCGGTGCCGTTGCGGGCCACGATGGCCGTCTTCTGGCCTTTCTCCAGACCGAACGAGATGTTGCTGAACAGTTGTCGGGGGCCGTAGCGCTTGCCGAGCCGTTCAACGGAGAGTACGTTCATGGGTGGGAATTCAGCCTGGAAAAGGGCTGCAAAGGTAGGGCGAACGGGGGCAGTGGACCTCTGATGGCCTTATTCCTCCGGAGCTTCCTCCAGCAGGCGTCTGATGTCGGAGATGGCCCGGTCCACATCCTTGGCAGAGGTGCCATCATAGAAGCCGCGGAGGCGGAGGAGCGTGTCGACCAGCACGAAGTTCTCGGTGTGCACGAAGTCATCCGGCCCACCGTCGCCTTCTTCGGTGCAGGCGAAGTAACTGGTGCGGGCCAGGTCGTAGATCTGCTTGCGGTCACCTGTCATCAGGCGCCAGCGCTTCGCATCGGTACCGTAGCGCTCGCCGTAGGCCTTCAGCGCAGGGACCGAATCGATCTCGGGGGTCACCGAATGGGAGAGGAGCAGAACACCGTCGTTGTTCTTGAAGGCGTCCTGCACGCGGGCCATCTGCGCACCCATCTTCGGACAAATGGAACCGCAGGTGGTGAAGAAGAAATCGGCCAGGATGATCTTTCCTTTCGCGTCGTTCAAGGTCACTGTATCGCCGTTCTGATCGACGAGGCGGAAGGGCTTGATATGGTGGACGCCGTAAGTCTGGCGAATGCTTGGGTCCACCAGACGCGGGTCGAGCTCGGAAGGGTGGTAGACCGGCAGACGGTCGTCCTTGCGCATCATGAACATACCGATGATGACAGCGATGGTGAAGAGCGCTGCGAATACGACGAGGCGTACGATGATCGGGCGTTGGCGCATCAGTTCAAGCTGAGGTCATAGCTCACTGCAAAGATCCACCGATAGGTCGGGTCGTACAAGTTGATCTCGCGGTCGTGGCGCACACCGAGGTCCAGGCTACGGTCCTTGCCAAGCGACCATTGGGTACCGAGGGTGTAGCGCAAGCCGATGAGCATGTTGCCCTGGTAACTGAGCACGCTGAAGCTCTCCGCTGCGATATATGGCGTGAAGGGGGACTTGCGGATGTTGTATTCCACGGCTGCCCGGTTGCGTAGGATATTGGGGAACCGGGTGATGGCGATGTACTCATGCTGGCCTGTGAAGCGGTAGCCGAAACGGAATCGGCCTCGTTCGGTGGTGAGGTCCAGCTGCAGATCGTTGCGGAAGGAATTGGTGCCGGTGGCTCCGCGCATGTTGTAGCGGTTCTCGAGCATGAGACGCACGTGCTTGTTGAAGCGGTAGCGCATGCCGAGCACCGTGTACACCACTTTTCCGTTGAAGAGGTTCTCGTTACCACGGTAGCCCAGTTCTCCGGAGAGGCGGAACTTCTTGAAGAACTTGTGCTCGTAAACCTGGCCGCTCTTCTTGCTGAACGGCTTCATGTCCACAGAGCTGCTGAGCCAGAACTCCGCGGTCTGCCGGGGTTTCAAGGGCGAACTGTCCTGTGCGTAGGCCCGCTGCAGGCCCGCAACACACGCGAGTAAAAGGGCTATGCGCAGAACGAGGTTCACCAGTTGGCGACGGTGATCGTGGGCACCTGTAGTTCCTCTTTCTTGTCGCTGACCTCCACGGTCACCTTTATCGCTTCCTGCTCGCCATCGCAGGTGGGGCACTCGCTGTAAGCGAAGATGGAATAGGTGCCTTTGCGCATCCAGCGGAATTCGTATTCACCGGCGGGGCCGGTATCCACATCGTCATCGTAGAAGGATCCATCCCCGTAGATGATGTAGACCTTGTACTCCTGGGCGGGATAAGGGTCGCCGGTGGGCTGGCCGGTGTTGTTGTTGATGTCCTGCCGCAGGATGATGCCCTTGATGAGGGCCTTGCCGCCCTCGCCCGGTTCCTTTGAACAAGCGGCCAAGAGCAATACGCTCAAGGCGAACCCCGTGATCAATGCCTTCATTCCCCGATCGTTAAGCGGGGGTGAAAATAGCCGGTGGCCGGTCAGCGCTCTTCGTACAAGGCGTCGATCGGGGCCGCATAGCGCGCCAGGATGGGTTTCCTACGCAGCTTCAAGGTGGGGGTGAGCTCGCCTGTCTCGATGCTGAACTCCTGGGGCAGCAGGATGATCTTCTTCACCTGCTCCCAATGGCCGAGTCCCAGATTGGCAGCCTCCACTTCCTTCATCAGGCGGTCCAGGATGCGCTTGTCGCCGATCACCTGTTGGCGGTCGGTGAAGGGGATCTCCTTCAGGGCGCAGTAATCCTTCAAGAAGTTGAAGTTGGGTACGATCAGGGCTGCGGGGAACTTGCGGTTCTCGCCGATCACCATGGCCTGCTCCACAAAGCGGGAGGCCTTCAGCTTGTTCTCGATGACCTGCGGGGCCACATATTTGCCGCCGCTGGTCTTGAAGATCTCCTTCTTGCGGTCGGTGATGCGCAGGAAGCCATCCGCTGAGATCTCGCCTATGTCGCCTGTATGGAACCAGCCGTCTGGATCGAGCACGTCGCGGGTCAACTCAGGCTCCAGGTAGTAGCCCATCATCACATTGGGGCCTTTCACGAGGATCTCCCCATCATCAGCGATGCGCACCTGCACATCCCTCAGGGGGCGACCTACGTAGCCGAAGCGAAGCCCATCGTTGCGCGCATCGTTCACAGAGACCACGGGGCTTGTTTCCGTAAGGCCATAGCCTTCCATGAGAGGGATGCCAGCTGCATTGAAGACCCGGGCGAGGCGCGGTTGCAGCGCAGCGCTACCGCTGGACACGCAACGCACGTTGCCACCGAGGGCCGCGCGCCATTTGCTGAATACGAGCTTGCGCGCTAATGCCAGCTGCAGGTCGTACCACGGACCGCGGCCATGCACTTCGTAGCGGAGCCCAAGGTCCAAGGCCCAAAAGAAGAGCTTGCGTTTGATGCCGGTCTGTTCTTCGCCCTTGGCGATGATGCGCTCGTAGACCTTTTCCAGCACCCGCGGCACGGCGGTGAACACATCGGGCCTCACCTCGCGGATGCGCTCGCCCAGCTCGTCCATCGATTCCTGGAAGTGGATGCTGACGCCCACGTACAGGTAGAGGTACATGAGCATGCGCTCGTAGATGTGGCAGAGCGGCAGGAAGCTGATGCACCGGCCGGTCGCGTCCACCGGCAGACGTTCGGCGCTGGCCTCCACGTTGCTGAGGATGTTGTCGTGCGAGAGCATAACGCCCTTGGGCCGGCCCGTGGTGCCGCTGGTGTAAATGATGGTGGCCAGGTCCGCACGCTTTACACCGTCCTTGCGTTTGTGCAGTTCGGCCACGGGCACGCTCTCGCCCAGCGTGGGCACCTCGGTCCAGTGGCGTTGGCCGGCGAGTCGGTCGAAGGTGAACAGGTGTTGAAGGGGCGGGCTGGCCTTCTGCGCGGCCTGGGCCTTGGCGAGGATCTCGGCGTTGGAACAGAAGCAGATCTTGGACTCCGAATGCTGAAGCACGTAGGCGTAATCCTCCACGCTACTGGTGGGATAGATGGGCACATTGATGGCGCCGGCCCGAAGGATGGCCTGGTCCAACAGGCACCATTCACTGCGGTTTCCACTGGCAATGGCCACCCGGTCCCCAGGACCGATGCCCAAGGCAATGAGCCCCCGTGCCAGGCGATCGGAAAGGTCGATCAGCTCCTGAGTGGAATAGGCTTTCCAAATGCCGTTCTCCTTGGTGGCAATGGACTCCTGTTTGGCCCCGTGCGTGAGCTGGTGCTCGGGGATCTCGAAAAGGCGATGCACCTGCATGGGGATGATGGCTGGGCTGGGTTACTCGATCTCCGCGTCGAACTTCACGGCGATGGTGCGGACATCGATGCCCTTCTTGATCACGAATTTCTCGCTGAAGGTGGTGGTGCGCTTCTGATCCATGTAAAAGATCTTCTCCACGCGGCGGTTGTCCTTCTTCTTGCCGTTCTCCAGCAGGTCCAGCTCCATGATCAGGTTCACCGCACTGTCCTTCACGCTGCTGCGGGGTGACTTGTGCGTGCTCACCTTCATCCAGGTGCGCACGGCATAGGCCCCATCGGTGAAGAGGGTGATGCGCTCGGAGCCTTCACTGCCGTTGAGGACACTGGTGGCATTGGCCCCCTTGGTCTCTTGTTCCTGGGAGGTGATGGTGACGTTGGTGATCTTCACTTTGGTCTGTGCGGAGAGCAGGGAGGAGGTGATCAGTAGCGTGGAGAGCAGAAGCGTACGCATGGGTGAGGGGTGTATTTGGTAAGGTCGCCGTGAGGCACGACTTTTGAAACCTCGCAACCAAAATACACGCCAAATGAGAACCGACCTCAAAACCCTCCTCCTGGGTGCCTCGATCGGCATCGCTTTGTTCCTTGGATACAGCTTCCGGCCTTCGCCTGTGGCCCCAGCTTTCACCTACCGCCAGTTCAGCACCATCGAGAGCGTTGTGCCCGGTGGGCTGGGCCGCAGCCGCGTGATCATCAGCGATCAGGGTGATCAGGAGGTGGGCAAGGACCTGATGAACTTCTACAGCATGGTCGGCATCAACTTCAAGAACATCGCGAATAACGACCGGATCATCGTGGAAACGATCAACCAGTACGTTGGCGAAGGTTGGGAACTGCACACGGTGACCACCGGGGTGAACAGTGCGGCCGAAGGCAAGGGCGGCTCGGGCATCTTCATTACCCGCTACCTGTTCCGCAAGCCAGCATAGGCCTTTTACCGCTGGCCACGGGCATTGGGCCACGGGCCGCGGCCCGAATGTTCTGCGAGCCGCGGGCGTTGCGCTTTGGACAAGGGCTGCGCTTGCGGCTCTTTGTGCTCGATCAACCGATGGCCTCGCCCAACGCGTGGATGTACTTATTCACGTAGGCATCCACCTGCTTCGCCTTGTACTGCATCACATAGCGCGGGTGCTCCAAAGCGATGATGCGATCGAAGAGGCCGATCCGCTCGTTCAGCTTGCTGAAGTAAGCCGCGTTCTTCCCGGTGCCGATGCAGTAGACCAGATCGGTGCGCATGCCGCAGGTCACGAGCGTGCGCAGCCACTGTTCCACGAAGGGGGTGACCGCCTTTTCCAAGGCCTTGTCATCATAGTAGTTCAGGTTCACGAAAGTACCGTCCGGCTGCTCCTTCACGAAGCCGAGCGGGCAGATGGCATGCACGTAAATCGCTCTGTAGAAGCCTTCCGGTCCGCCAGCTGCGCGGATCATCCTGTAGAAGAAGTCGCTGCTGGGCTCATGCGTGCGTAGTCCCTGTACGGGGATACCGAGGTCGCTTTCGCAGCGCTTGGTGTCGGTGAACGAAAGGCCCGTGCTGCCCGCGCCGAGCCGCCCCGGATTGATGCCGAGCATCAGCACCCGCGTACTGACATCGTTGTAGTACTTCCGATGGAAGGTGGTGACGATGCCGCGCACCTCCTCCGCGTTGGGGCCATTGAACGGATCCAGTACGCCGACATCCTTCGGCAGCTTCACTCCTTTCAGTGAAAAGGAAAGGATGTGCTTCAACAACCGGTCTGCAAGCGTGTGGGCGGCCATGGGGCGAAGATGATGAGGATCGGGAATGCGCCCAAAGGCACACTGGCTCACTGAAGGTCACCAAGGATACACATGGATAACACGGATGCTGATGGAAGGTCGTCAGGCGAGAAGAAGCCGGGCCCAGAGCATGTGGCCTCCGATCGAGGAAGCTCTTCTCCCTCTTCCTAGCGAAGGTGACGATCATCACTGCGGAGGCTACGACACCAGTGGACATTTGTGGCGTGCCCCAGCGGTCTGCCCAGGTCGGGAAGGCCGCAGGCAAAAAGAAAAACCATCGGCCATGACCATCAAACAGATCTACACTGGCTGCATCGCGCATGCGGCCTATTACTTGGAGAGCAACGGCGAAGTCGCCATCTTCGATCCGCTGCGCGAAGTGCAACCCTACATCGACCGCGCCGCGGCCGATAAGGCGAAGATCAAGTACGTGTTCGAAACGCATTTTCATGCGGACTTCGTTAGCGGGCACTTGGACCTGGCGAAGAAGACGGGCGCGATGATCGTGTACGGCCCCACCGCCAAGCCCGGCTTCCAAGCGCATGTGGCCACCGACGGTGAAGTGTTCAGCGTGGGCAAGGCCAAAGTGAAGGCCATCCACACCCCAGGCCATACCATGGAGAGCACCACCTACCTCGTGATCGATGAGAACGGAAAGGAGCATGGCCTTATCACTGGCGATACGCTCTTCATCGGCGATGTGGGCCGCCCCGACCTGGCCCAGCACGTGATCGCGGAGCTCACCGAGGACATGCTGGCCGGCCACCTCTATGATTCGTTGCGCAACAAGATCATGCCCTTGAGCGACGACCTGATCGTATACCCCAACCACGGGGCTGGCAGTGCCTGCGGCAAGAACATGAGCAAGGAGACCACCGACACCCTTGGCCATCAGAAGCAGGTGAACTACGCACTGGATCCCACGCTCACCAAGGAAGCGTTCAAGAAGGTGCTGCTGAGCGGCCTCACGCCCCCCCCGGGCTACTTCCCCAAGAACGTGCTCATGAACATCCAGGGTTACGAGCCGCTGGACACTGTTCTGGCGCGTGGAAAGCGGGCGCTCAATGTGAACGACTTCGAATTGGTGGCCAATGAAGAACGGCCCTTGGTGTTGGACACACGGCCAGCAGCGGTGTTCGCCAAAGGCTTCATCCCCAACAGCGTCAGCATCGGGCTCGATAGCAACTTCGCAATGTGGGTGGGAGAGATGATCCCCGACATCAAGCAGGCCATCCTGCTGGTCACCGAGCCGGGCAAGGAGGAGGAGAGCATCATCCGCCTGAGCCGCGTGGGCTATGACCACGCCATTGGCTACTTGGAGGGTGGCTTCGATGCTTGGCAGAAGGCCGGCAAGGAAGTGGACACGGTGGCACGCATCACGGCCAAGGCATTCGCCGCGCGGTACCCCGGCCACCCGCTGGTGATCGATGTGCGCAAGGCGAGCGAGTTCGACAGCGAGCACGTGGTGGACGCCGTCAACGTGCCCTTGAACCGCATCAATGAACAGCTCGCCCAGTTCCCCAAGGAGCGCCCCTTCATTCTGCACTGCGCCGGCGGTTATCGCAGCATGATCGCCGCCAGCATCCTTAAACAACGTGGCTGGGACAATTTCGTGGACGTGGAAGGCGGTTTCAGTGCCATCAAGGCCAGCGATGTGCCCTGCACTGAATACGTTTGCCCCACCACGCTGCTGTAGTTGCTCCGGTGTGGCCTAAGCAACGCTCTGGTCCGTAAGGACCGGGGCGTTGTGCTTTTGAACGAGTGTGAACGCTCGGTTGCCAGGCGGGGTTGGTCGGATGGAAAGTGTCCCGATCCATGCAACGCGTCCGAACGAGGATCGGCGCCGTGCTCGCCCTGTACAAGTTCAGCTCTTAGCCTCGACCATCTTCTTCAAGGCGAAATTCACCAAGCTGATCAACACAGGTACTTCGATCAGCGGCCCAACGACGGCAGCGAAGGCTTGGTCGGAGTT
>JADZGG010000036.1 GCA_020854015.1 Flavobacteriales bacterium | reverse complement strand
AGGCTGGCCGCTGCATAGCCCGCATCAGTGATGGGGCCGAACTGGCGGGCGCTGAGCAGCGTGAACATGGGCCGCATCTGCTTACCCTTGCGTTGCACGATGTAGTGCATGATGCGGTCCAGCAAGGGCGCCTTGCTGCGCATGGCCTCGCGGAAGCGCTGCTCGAAGACCTTCATCTCCGCCGCGATCGGACGCTGGATCTCGGCCAGCGAGGGGGTGGCCTGGGCGGTGGCGATGGCGGTCATGGGAGGGGGCAAAGATGCGGCACGGAAGCCCTGCGTAAAGTGGAGGCGCGTATCTTGGGCCTGTGCGAACCCAACGCCCCAACACCCTCTTCTTGTTCGTCCTGCTGCTCGGCATGGGAGCCGCACAACAAGCCCACGCGCAGCCCAAGACCAAGGTGGTGCTTTACAAGGATCGCCTGGCTGCGGCCTTCGACACGGTGAACTGTGTGAAGAACGTGATCAAGCTGAACGCGTTCTCCTTCTTCCGCGGTGAGTTCCCGGTCTACTACGAGCGTGCCATCACGCACGATGTCAGCATCGAGCTCGCAGCGGGCATCACTTCGCGCAACTACGTCAGCCTGTCGCTTTCGGGTGATGACGTGGATGATTTCAGCGCAGGCACGGAGATCAAGATCGGCCCCACAGCGCACGTCGGCTTCCGCTACTACTTTGCGGACGACCTCGAACCGCAGGGCGGCTATCTGCACTTGGACTTCGCTCACTTGGATTACATCAAGGACATCCGGGAGAAGGATGCGCTGGGTGAATTGACGGACATCCGGCACCGCGACACCCGCACGTACAACGACATCCGACTGCTCGGTGGCTATCAGCTATTGAGCGGTACCAGCAACTGGCTCTTCGACTTCTACGGTGGCATAGGCCTACGCGATCGGCACATGGAGGTGGTGCACGAGACCCTCAACATCACCGAGAACAAGTGGACATACACCACCGAGATCATCGATGATGTGGTGCCGGCCGTCTTCATGGGTGTGAAGGTGGGCGTGGGGTTCTAGAACGACCTATTGAAATTGCACGGTCGACCCGGTAGGTCGACGCTCGTGCTATTTCATTTCCCGTTCCCCTTCCTTCAGCGCCGGCTCGTTCTTGTTGGCCAGCTGTCCGCAGGCGGCGTCGATGTCGCGGCCACGGCTGCGGCGGATGCGGGCCACAATGCCTTTGTTCTCCAGGTAGCGCATGAAGGCAACGGCGTCATCGGTGTCCGTGCGACCGAACTCGGCGCCATCGATGGGGTTGTACTCGATCAGGTTCACCTTGGCGTGAACGTCGCTGGCGTAACGCACCAGCTCCTGAGCATCGGCCAGCGTATCGTTGAAACCGCGGAGAAGGATGTACTCGAAGGTCACCGGGCGTCGCGTCTTGCGCGTGTAATAACGCAATGCATCCTTCAGGTCGCCCAAGCTGTTCTGCTCGTTGATGGGCATGATGCGGTCGCGCTTCGCATCGTTGGCCGCGTGCAGGCTCAGGGCCAGGTTGAACTTGGCACCGTCGTCGGCGAGCTTTCGGATCATCTTGGCGATACCGGCCGTGCTGATGGTGAGGCGGCGGGACGCCATGGCCAGCCCGTCCGGTGCGGTGATGCGTTCCGCGCTACGCATGGTGTTGGCGTAGTTCAGCAGCGGCTCGCCCATGCCCATGTACACGATGTTCGTGAGGCCCTGCTCGAAGTACTTGTGCGCCAACTGATCGATCAGCACCACTTGGTCCACGATCTCGCCGGTCTCCAGGTTACGCACGCGCTTCAACTTGCCCGTGGCGCAGAAGCTGCACGTGAGGCTACACCCGATCTGGCTGCTGATGCAGGCCGTAAGGCGGGTGGGGGTGGGGATCAGCACGCCTTCCACGATGTGGCCGTCCCAGGTGCGGAAGGCGCATTTCACCGTCCCGTCCTCGCTCTTCTGTTCCTCGGCCAGCACCAGCGGGCGCAGCACGCAGCGCTCGGCCAGCTTGGCGCGGAAGGTCTTCGGCAGGTCGCTCATGTCGTCCCACGACCGGGCCCGCTTCTTCCACAACCACTCCCACAGCTGCTTGCCGCGGTAGGGTTTCTCGCCCAGCTCCTCCGTCAGAAGTTGGACCTCGTCCACGTGGAGTTCGCGAATGTCGACGGGGGGCTTGCTCATGGGGCGCGAAGGTACGGCCCCCGTCAGCCCTTCACCCCCAGCACCCCCTCCGCCACCTGCAGGTCGAAGGGCGTCGTCACCTTGATGTTGAGGTCCTCGCCTTCCACCAGGTGCACGTCCACACCGAGGCGTTCCACCAAGGTGGCCTCGTCGGTGAACGCGGGGTCGTAGGGCAGCTCGAAGGCGCGGCGCAGCAGCGGCACGCGGAAGCATTGCGGGGTCTGCACGGCGCGCAGGCGGGAGCGGTCCAAGGGCTGGCTTCCTTCGTCCGTAAGCTCGCGTACGGAAGAGCTGATCGGCACTACGGGAATGGCGGCACCGTGCTCCTCGGCGGAACTGAAGCTTCGGGCGATCAATGCCGCGCTCACCAGCGGACGTACGCCATCGTGCACGGCCACCAAGCCATCGTGCTTCACCGCGGCCAGGCCGGCCTGGGTGCTGTGGAAGCGCTCGGCCCCACCGGCCACCAGTTCATGTTGCACTTCGAAGTCGAACTCGCCGCAGAGGTGGTCCCAGGTCTCGTGGTGGTCCTGTGGCAGCACCAGCACCAGCTGCATAGCAGGATCGAAGCCGTGGAAGGCACGCAGGGTGTGGAACAACAACGGTTCACCCTTCAACAACAGGAACTGCTTGGGCACGGCGGCCCCCATGCGCTTCCCGGTCCCTCCGGCGACGATGATGGTGGTGCGCTCCATGAGCGGTGAAGTAACCGGAAAGACGCGAAGTCGCAAAAGGGGTGGCTATCGGGGCGACACCTGAAAGCAGAAAGCCGCAGAACATGGTCCTGCGGCTTTCGTTGCGCTCGTTGCGCCGTTGCGGTGTCTTCCTCAGATAATCAACATCGCGTCCCCGTAGCTGAAGAAGCGGTACTTCTCCTTCATGGCCACCTTGTAGGCGTTCCACACGTGGTCGTACCCACCGAAAGCCGCCACCATCATCAGGAGCGTGCTCTCGGGCATGTGGAAGTTGGTGATCATGCTGTCCGCGATGCTGAAGTCGTAAGGCGGGAAGATGAACTTGTTCGTCCACCCGTTATAGGGCTTCATGTGGTTCTCCGTGCTCACGCTGCTCTCGATGGCGCGCATGGTGGTGGTACCCACGCAGCACACGCGCTTCTTCGTGTCCTTCGCCTTGTTCACGATCTCGCAGGCCTCCTTGGTGATGATCACCTGCTCGGAGTCCATCTTGTGCTTGGTGAGGTCCT
>JADZGG010000035.1 GCA_020854015.1 Flavobacteriales bacterium | reverse complement strand
GAGGGCCGATGTGGATTGGCAGGAAACCGGCAAAGGAGCCGGCGTCAGCGCGGACCGCACGTACATGCACTTATCCGGTTGTACCATTACGGGCAACGTGATGGAGGAAGCGGTCGTCGGGAACGGCGAGCTCCTCGGTGGAGGGTTCTATCTGTACAATAGCCCGCTGCTGCTGGAGCATTGTGTGGTGGACAGCAACGTGTGCAACAATGGGAGCGCGATCTACGCGGACGGGGGGTCGCCGACCACGGACCCCAGGCCCTTGGACATCAGCCATTCGCGCTTTTCGGCCAACAGCGGCAAGGCCGCGGAACATGTGATCCGTTCCAACGCGAGAGACCGGCTGCAGCTCATCGATGTTGAGTTGAGCGGCAACCTGCACAATTCCCTGATCGCATTAGCGGATACCAACCGCATCATCGGTTGCCTGTTCGCGGAGAACCGCGGGCAGGTCTACTTCTCGAATGACGGAACGAACGAGAACCTGATCATGAACACCACGTTCACGCGCAGCTCCCCCACGCTGCCCGCGCTCCGTGTGGTGAACACCAACCTCACCATGATCAACTGCACCATGGTGGATGACTCGCTCACCGGGCCGGGTGCGCGGGAGCTCTCGCTCGACAACAGCGTGGTGCAGATGAAGAACACCATCCTGGCCGAGACCTTCTTCCATGGCAGCAGCGCGTTCGGCCAGACCGGTGGCGCGGTGATCAGCCTGGGTGGCAACGTCTGCGTGGACGGATCCTTGGCCGCCTACCTTAACCAACCCACCGACGCCAACAACACCCAACCAGGCATGGGCACCTTCGCCGACCACGGTGGCTACTCGCGCACCTGGTCACTGCTACCCTCCAGCACGTGCATTGACCGTGGCGGCCCGGATACGCTCACGATGGATCAGCGAGGGTTCCTGCGCGATGCCGATAGCGATGCCGGTGCGTTCGAGTTCGGCGCCGCCGATCCAACCATCGCCATCGTGAGCATTTCGCCAGACCAGGTCGTTTGCGAAGGCGGATCACTGGAGCTTTCGGTAACGGCGAACAGCGGCGTCAGCCTTGACCACCAATGGTATCTGAACGGCGTGGCCATTCCTGGGGCCACAAGCGCGACCTATAGCACAGCTGCCGTCCAGGCCGATTCGGGGGCCTACACCTGTTCCGTTTGGAACGCGCTGGATTCCACGGTGGTCGGCCCCGTGATGGTGCAGGTGGAAGTCTGCGCTGGCCTGAATGTACACGCGAGCGACGGCCTCCGGATCCATCCGAACCCGACCGATGATGCGAGCGGCCTCTTCATTGAGTTTCCGGCCAAAGCCGGTGTGCAACAGGTGACCGTTCTCGATGCACAAGGCAGGCTCATCAAGCAACTGGTGGTGACCGGCGCAGAGCGCGTTCATGTCCCCCTGTACGGGTCGGCGCCGGGCGCCTACACCCTTCATGTACGTTTTCACGACGGCGTGCTCCATCGCCGTTTCATCGTGCGCTGATCATGTTCGGACAGCCTGAAGGGTACATGTGGCCCTTGCCAAATGCGATCGGAACACCTGCGACAAGGAGTGGCGGTCTCCTGCGGTCACTTAATTCGCGTTATGGCCAAGCGGACGGTGATCATCGAAGAGACTGATGTACACCTCTTCACCAACGCCGGCGAGTGGCACGCCTGGCTGAAGAAGAACCACGCCCGGAACAGCGGCGTGTGGTTGCGCATCGGCAAGAAGAACGGTGGACTGGTGACGCTCACATACGATGAGGCTGTGGAGACCGCGCTCTGCCACGGCTGGATCGATGCCATCCGCAAGGCGTACGATGGGTTGTCCTTTGTGCAACGCTTCACGCCCCGCAAACCGCGCAGCATCTGGAGCCAGGTGAACCGCGAACGTGCGCTCGCGTTGATCAATGCCGAAGCCATGATGCCTGCCGGACTTGCCGCCGTGGAAGTGGCGAAGGCCAACGGTGAATGGGACCGCGCGTACAGCCCAGGTTCCACCATCACGGAACCGAAGGACCTGCTGGCCGCGTTGCGGAAAAGCCCGCGCGCGAAAGCCTTCTACAAGCAACTGAACGCCCAGAACCGCTTCGCCATCTTGCACCGCTTGGAGAAGAGCGTGAAGCCCGAGACACGAGCGAAACGCTTGGCGCAATTCGTGGAGATGCTCGAGCGCGGGGAACGCATCCACCCCTGATCCGATCGGGACACGCACGACAAGGAGGATCGGTGCGGGCCTTGCAAAGACGCGCTACCGGATCCGAGCTATGGCCGCGGTCGCAAAGCGCGGTCACTCGTGTTCCTGAAAGTGGTAGCCGGAACCAGCGGTCACGATTGCGCACTGTTCTGACGCCGCCCGGACCTCTTCGCTCATCGCGCTCGGCTGAATGAAAGCCTCTACTTTCGATGACCATTCTTCTGAACATGCGCCTTCTGCCCCTTGCACTCGCAGCCTTCATCGCGACCACCTTGAACGCCCAATCCCCTGCCTGGATCGAAACGATCGTTTCAACCGGTTGGACGGAAACGTATGCCCAGGCGATCGATGCCCAAGGGAACGTATACGTCTGCGGCTACTACGATCAAGGCCCGATGCAGTTCGGCGGCGCCTCGTTGCCCTACGGGCCGAACCAGGATGCCTTCGTGGCCAAGGTGGATCCCACGGGCGATGTGGTCTGGATGAAACGTATGGGTGGCACCAGCTTCGACCGCGCCTACGACGTGGGCGTGGATGCGACAGGCAACGTGTACGTGACCGGTTTCGTTGACAACGATGGTGCCGTGCAGTTCGGCAGCTTGAGCTACACCCCTACAGCGGAGCAGGAGGCTTTCCTTACCAAGCTCAGTCCCACCGGCACCTTCCTCTGGGTCAGGCACACCGAAGGCACATCCATTACACGGGCAACTGGGATCGGGCTGGACGTATCAGCCGCAGGCGACGTGATCCTGTGCGGAAACACCGACTATGGCTTCACGCTTGGCGGAACCTTCTACAACGGCTTCACGGGGGACGACATGTTC
The DNA here is from genome assembly GCA_020854015.1 of Flavobacteriales bacterium. GTDB lineage: Bacteria > Bacteroidota > Bacteroidia > Flavobacteriales_F > PHOS-HE28 > PHOS-HE28. The sequence continues at coordinate 11,397 of JADZGG010000035.1, read as the reverse complement.
CTTGCATCGTATAACACGAGCGGTACCCTGCAGTGGTGTCATTACATCGATGGCGATGTCGATGACGAGGAAGCGGTGGATGTGGCCTTCGATGGATCCGGGGGCTTCTACTTCACCGGTCGCGCGCGCGATGAATTCGACCTCGGCGGCCTGGTCGTCACCCCAGCAGGGAACTTCTCACCCTTCGTGGCGCGGCTTAATGCGGCCGGTGTTCCGCAATGGGCCGTCACGCTGGGATCGTCGAACTTCCAGGGCGATGCCATCACGGATCTGGAGGTGGACAGCGACACCAACGTGGTGATCAGCGGCTACCTGTACGATGGTGGGGCCATCGACGGCGACACGCTGCACACCAACGCGGAATACCAGGCCTTCCTGGCGAGCATATCACCGGCCGGCACCGTGAACTGGTCGAAGTACCTCGCTGAGTCCTCAGGGCTTGGCGGCTCCCGCGCCTTGGGTCTGGGCCTCGCACCGGACAACACCATCTTCGTTTGCGGCAGCTATTACGCGGACACCGTAACGGTGGGCGGCACTGTGCACGACAACGCCGGCAGCACCGATCTGCTCCTGTGGAACTACTCCAGCGGCGGCGACTTGCAATGGCACGATGCCACGGGTGGCACGTATACCGAGGCCGGCATGGACATGATCGTTTCCGACTACTACGCCGTATACCTCACCGGCTACACCTACAGCATCGACCTGCAACTGGGCACGGTGCCCGTCGCCAACCCCAACAGCATACGCCAAGGTTTCCTGGCCAAGTACGACCCTGGCGCGATCGGCGTGCCCGAGATCAGCGACGCGCCTGCCCTGCTGCTGTGGCCCAACCCCGCGTCTGATCATCTGCAGGTGGCCTGGGAGCCCGGCGACCGCTACATCCTGCGCGACCTGAACGGGCGCACGTTGGCCGGGTCGATCGTGCCCAGCCTCGCGGTGGGTCACCTGGCGCCCGGCATGTACATCGTAGAGAAGCGCGGACGCGAGGGCTCGCAGATGGGGCGCTTCCTGAAGTTGTAGTTCGCCTGCTCCATGGGCACCGTACGGGATGATCTGTTGTTGACCGTTCGGAAGCATTGATCTGCTTGCGTTGATCTTCGACATGTCACTCGTGATGTGCGAGCGGCGGATAGGGTCAAGGCCCAGCGATGGATCGTGCGGCTGAAACAGCATCGGCGATCATGCGCTCCACGAGATCCATGTGCTCATCCGCCTGCTGCTCCACAGATGCCCCGGACCAAACGTCCAAGGCGAAGAGCATGGTCCGATAGGGGATCAGGAACTGGCATCCCCCTTCATCGAAGCGTGCCCGACATGTGTTCCCCACGGGCCTGAAGTAGCGGAGCAGAAATGCGCGCACAGCAGGATCCAGCACGCGCGCCGCTACGGCCGGGTCATCGCACCGGCTCCAGTGCTTCCCGTCGAAGTCAGCATCGCCCGTGCGCATGACATCAGCGCTCAAGATCAGCGACGCCTTCTTCTGCACCAGCACACGCGGCCTAGCGCACCCGAGACCCGGCAACAGCAGCCACGCTCCTCGGAAAGGATCCTCTCGCATGCGGCTGTTCACCTGGCCGCCCGGGTTGCGAACGCCCCTTAGGATGTAGGCCTGCCCATCGTGTGCACCGGTGACCTGACCGCGAACGGTCGTATCGTACTCGGTGGCGCGCATCATCTCGGTGCCCCAAAAGGCCTGAACACTGAGTCCAGCGTCGGGTTCGAACGTGCTGCCCGGCACGCGTGCCTCCAACCGCGACCGCAGCAATTCGCCGAAAGCCCGCTGTGCCGCTTCCGCCTCCCCGTTCCGCCACCCGGAACGGAGCAGGATGAACACCACGACGATACCCGCGACCACATAACCCGACGCACCCATGCTCAGGGCGCCCACCAGGACCGCCAGCGCCAGCACCACACGCAGCACGGTGGTGCGCTTCGCGGCATCGCGCCGTTCTTCAACCCCTGGGGAATTGATGGTGCTCGCGTCGATCTCCATGACCTTGGCCCCCGAAAGTACCCATTGCCTCGGCAGGCTTGTCCGCTAGAAAGTACCAGGAGGCGGGCTAAATGAACCCAAGCCGCAAGGCCGACAGATCATGAGCTGTGGACAGAAGTCTGAGGTCAGGGAGGACGCCAAGCTGGAGTCCGGAGACCAGGGCACGGCCTGTGATGGCCTGAAGGAGTTCAGGGACTAAACCCCTCCGCGGCATGGTAATGATCTGCCACGCTTTTCGTTGGAACTGGATCATGGTATTGAACATCACCCCTTTCGTTCGCTCCTTGTTGGTCGTTCTATTGGATCTGGCGCTGGCGGGTCGACTTTCGGCCCAACAAGGGCCCTTCAACGCCGGCTTGGTGGGTGGGTTGAACTTCGCCGAACTCGTGGGTGAGGGCAACTCCGACTACTTCGGCCCCAACGTCGGCATCATCGGTACCGCTCGCTTTGCGCGGCATGGCCAGTTGGCGATGGAACTGCTCTACAGTCAGAACGGTGAGTACATCCTGCCGGAATACTATCCCGCACTGGAATACGGCAACATCGCGCTCCACCACATCGAAGTGCCCGTTCATGTGGATCTGCTCATCGGATTGCTGCAACACGATGCCTACTACGATTGGAACCTGAACGTCGGCGTGGCTTATACCCAGCTCTTCGGGTATTCCGTGAAGGACCGTGTTGGTAACGACGTGAGCGACCTGGTGACCTATGGGAACCGAAGAGCCATGCTCCTGCAGGCCGGTACCACCTACCACTTCACGCAACACCTCGGTCTCAACATCAAAGCCTCACTGCCGATCCGCGTGGACGGCCTGAGCTGGACCTGGGCCGCACGAATGATGTATCTGCTGGGCTAGCGACGGTCCAACGCGTAGTCCATCGTCACGTGAAGGATCCAACATTGAACTGGACAGGAAGATCAACGACCTGAACAGCGTCCTCCACTTCAGCGATCGTCGGCATGGCTCGGAGGAGAGACATGGCTCGCCTGAAGATCACCACTTCAAGCCAAATGGTCGACCAATAGAAGAAGGCGGTTGCCGAGCGCGAACCTGCTACTTCGCCTCCGCCTCCTCACCTCCCATCATCCCCAGCTGTTCCATCATTTTCATTTCCTACATGTAGCCCCAGTGCTCCACCACTTTCCCGTTCTCGAAGCGCAGCACATCCACCGTATGGAGATCGATGGGCTTGTTGGTGGCTGGCATGCCTTCGCCCATGGAGCCGGTGTTCACACCCTTCCACCGGTAGTGAGCGACCACGCGGTCGCCTTCTGCGATCAGGTGTAGGTCCTCGGTCTTGTTGTCCGTGAAGGCAGTCGAGGACGTGGTGATCATATCCTTCAGCTGCTGAATGCCGGTGGAGGTGACACCCGGCATGGGGATGTTCGACTTGAAATTCTCCGCCACGATCTCCTCCATGCCGTCCGTCTTCCCCGAGAACCACAGATCGAGGAAGCGCTGGGCGGTCTGCTTCATTTGACCCATCGATGCCTGCTTCGCGCTGTCAGCCGTCATCATGGCCTTGTGCTCAGCCATCATCGCCTCGTGCTCGGGGTCGGGCCCGCCGCAGGACCACAGGATCACTACCAGTGGCAGCGTGATGAGGAGTGCCTTCTTCATAGGGTTATAGGTTGGTAGTCGAAGGTATGAACGGGCGGTAAGCTGGCCGTCGGAACTCCGATCGCATCCATCGCTTTCTGGCCATTGACCAATCATAAGCACTGAACCGCCAGAGGCAGCTTGGACATGGCACTCGCGACACGCGAGCGCCGGTCGGGGACCAGTTGAATTGCGCGAGCGAACAACGCTGCCGTTCGATCGCTAACACCTGTGGTCGTGCGCATCCTATTTTTGACAGCATGAAGAATTTCCTGTCTGCTGCGGCACTTTGCCTCTCTTCAACAGTTGTGTGCGGCCAATTCGCAGATGAGCACATCATCGCCCCGTTGGAACGGGTGGGTGATCGGTTGGCGGGCGATGTGGATGGCGACGGTTCGAACGACTTGGTGATCTGCGGCAAGGAAGGGCCCATCTACCTCTACCGCGGTGCTGGCAATGGCGCCTTCCTTCCGCCAGAGACCATCGGGCTTCACGGGTACTACGCGGAGGAACAGAGCGGCCTCGTGGACGTGGATGGCGACCTGGACCTGGACGTGCTCTATCACGATGGTTTTGATGCCATGCGCCTGCTGCGCAACGACGGATCCGGAGGCTTCGCGCCAGCGGAAGATCTCTTCCTTCTGTACTCGTTCGTAAATGATGCCATGGAACTCGCCGACCTGGACGGCGATGCTGATGTGGACATCATATTCTCGATCGACTCGAACAACGATGACCGGATCGTTTGGTACGCGAATGATGGCTCCGGCGCGTTCACCTCCATGGGCACCGTGGCCTTGTCAACCAACGGATGTCGTTGGGTCCGGTCGGCCGATCTGGATGGTGATGGAGATGTTGACCTTATCAGCAGCCGCGCCACGGATGGCAAGATCCTGCGCTACGACAACAATGGGAGCGGTTCGTTCTCCGCTGCCACCCTGTTGACGAGCGGCGCATTGAACGACGTTGACCGTTGCCGTACAGCGGACCTGAACATGGACGGACGCGAAGACATCTGTTTCAATGATGGTAGCGACCACGTCCGACTCGTGCTCTCCGACACCAGCAGCTTCCAAGCACCCGTGCTGCTGTACTCGCGACAGGGCATCCCTCCCATCGGCGACATTCGCCTGGCCGATATGGATGCCAACGGAACCACGGACGTGGTCTTTGGCGGTGGAGCGCTGATCGGCTACTTCAACAACCCGGGCAATGCTTCCTTCTCGATCATCCCGGACACCCTTGTCCGTTTCCCACGCTCCAGCGCCGGCACATCATTCATCACATCGGACCTGAACAACAATGGTGTGCAGGACATCGTGCTGCGGGCGAACAATACGCTGGTGTATTTCAAGGACCAAGCTGGCGCCCCCATGCAGGGCCTTGAAGTGGTCTCGCGTGGCATGAACGAGACGAACCTGCTGATGGCGGATATCGATCTGGATGGGGATCCTGATGCGCTGGCCGTAGAGAGCTACCTGTCCAATGCAGGTGGTTCCATCATCCTTGCAGCATTCAATGATGGCATCGGCAATTTCACACGACCAGATACCCTTGTATACCATGACTTTGACCTGGGATGGGTCCGCCCACCATGGCAAGTACACGACATGGATGATGACGGCGATCCGGATATCCTGTTCATGGATGTCCGCGATGATGCGACGAGCAATTTGAACTGGCTGGTGAACAACGGGACCGGTTACTACGACAGTCTGGTGGTGCTGCTTGAAGGCCCCGAGGCCTTCGAACTCACTGATCTTGATATGGATGGCCAGGAAGATCTGCTCGCGATCAGCACTTCGCCCGGCTCCGAAACGGGCTGGTACCGTGGCTTGGGGGCCGGGGTCTTCTCCAACTCCAACAGCCTGGGTTCGGGTCTGTTCGGGAATGATGTGACCAGCGGTGACCCGGACAACGACGGAGACCTGGATATCATGACCACCAGCGGAAGCGGCCAATTCGTAGAAGTGCGCATCCATGAGAACCAAGGTGGCGGTGTCTTCAGCCTGCTCCCGGGGTTGTTCACCACGAACTATGGCGATGAACTGCATCTTGTGGACCTGGACGGTGACGCCCTGTCCGATGTGCTCGTCACAACCATCTTCGGCAACGGCATCACCTGGTTCAAGAACATGGGCGGACTACAATTCCAATTCGAAGCGAACATCCTTAACGCGAATGACCTGGACCCCGTCCTGGCGGACATGGATGCCGATGGTGACCCCGACATACTTTTCACCATGGCCGCCTCACAGGGCATCCACTGGATCCAGAACCTGGGTGCTGGGAATTTCGCCACGGCCACGGAAGTCGTGGCCGTGCATGGCATACCCTCCGGGGTGAGCCTCGTGGATGTTGACGGCAATGGGCTGCTGGACCTGGCTTACAGCCTCATCCCCGATTCCACCAGCGGTCAGTTCGCATACACCCAAGGGTGGATCGGGGGCACCGGGATCGCCCTTTCGCTAACGGCCATTGTGCCGGACGAGGCGACGATCTACCCGCTCCCACTGGCACAAAGCGCCACGATACAACTAAAGGTGCCCTTGGGCTCGAACGAGCGACTCGTCGTGATCGATGGCACTGGCCGCGTTGTACGCATACTGCATGGAGCAGGATCGGACCGGATCGTTCTGGAACGAGGTGATCTGGTTGCCGGCGTTTACCTTATTCACAAGCGTTCGGCGAAAGACGAGGTGTGCGTTGGGCGTTTCGTGGTGGAATAACGCCTGACCCTCACAGGTCCGATCTGACGCTCGCATGCCCGCCCAACGCATGACCCCACATACCAGGCAGGGCGTTAGCAAGGACGACCACTTGAATTGGATCCGGGGCAGCAGCCTGGAGCACGGCAGAAGGCGGAACGAACCTGCTGGTCTCCCACTATGCATCGATCGTAAGCGCTAACCGCCAAAGGCGACTTGGACATGGCACTCGCGAAACGCGAGCGCCGGTCGGGAACGGAGCAGGCCCGTTGCCGACGTGATCCGCTTCAGTCCACCACCAAAGGACGGCAGCTCACCCCTTTTGCGCCGTGGACCCGCACTACGTAAAGCCCGGGACGCAGGTCCGCAAGCTCAAGCAGGAACTCGGAGGTGCCAGCCGGTACCGCACGCATCAGGCGAATGCGTCCGGTCGCATCGATGAGTTCGACACGTTGTGCACCTTCCGCCACGGCGACCGAGAGCATGGACCCATTCCGTACGGGGTTCGGGTAGACGGCGCCAGGCTCATCGCGCACTTCGGGCTCCAAGGCCATAGCGATCGTGCCCGCCTTAGCGATGAATACATCCGAGCCGCTGCCGATGCTGGCCAGCGGGAACGCGCCCACGGTCATCGTGTTGCTGTCGAAATGGCCCGCCACGTGAACCTGGTCCAGCACGTCCAGATCGATGGCCCAGCCCACCTCATCGTCGTTCCCTCCAAGCTTGAACGCCTGCATCCATGTGCCGCTGGGATCGAAGCGCGTAACGAATGCGTCCGTCGGACCTGAGGCATCGAGCAGGAACGTGTCAGGCCCCGCATCGAAGTCGACGGTATTGGTGAAGTAGCCCGTGATCCACACATTATCGTCCGCATCGAGCACTTGGTCCAGACACGATTCGACGGCTATGTCGCCGAACGACCGTACCCAAGTGAGATCGCCTCCCGCGGAAAGCCCGGTGACGAAGCCGTCCTCCTGTCCTTCGGAGACGTGCAGGTCCACACCCGCTCCTGGATCGAAGTCCACCGTGTCGCGGAAGGTACCTGATGCGACCACCGACCCATCGGAGGCCACGTTCACCCCGGAGAACTCGACGTTACCAGTCGCAGGATAGGACCGCGCCCACATAAACGCGCCGGACGCATCAACGCACACAGCGTATGCATAGCTGAGCAAGGGATCGGAGGCGAAGGGCAGTGAAGCCGTGCCGGGGTCCAGGTCCACCGTGCCGGAGAACGCGCCCACCATCACCACCGAACTGTCCGATGCCATGGCGATGTCATAGCACGAGACCACGGATGTTCCGTTGAATGCCGAGCTGCCGAGATAGGCTCCTGCAGCGTCGAGCCTGCAGAGGAAGGTGCCGGTCGGTGCCGTCAACAGGGTAACACCGGCGCCAGGGTCCACATCGGTGGGACCTTCGAAGCTACCGCCCAAGGTGAGATCGGTTCCAGGTCCGACCACCACGCTGGCCACCTGCTCCGAGCCCGGACCGGTGAACACATCCGCCCATTCCAGGTCGCCCGTGGCGCTGATACGCACGACGAACCCATCGCGATAGCCCGATGCCATGAAGTTCAACACACCGGCTCCCGGGTCCATGTCCACCGTGTTCTGGAAATCGCCCACCACCAGCACGGAACCGTCGGCATCCACCGCAAGGCCCCGTGGCTCGTCCAACCCGATGCCACCGATCCGCCTCGCCCACACCAGATCGCCTGCAGCGTCCAACTTCTGGATGAAGATGTCGCTTTCACCGGCTGAGGTGAACGAGGCCACACCCACCCCGGGATCCAGATCGAAGGTGCCTCGGAAGAAGCCAGTGACGATGACGTTACCGACCTGGTCCACCGCCAACTTCTTCGGATGGCCGCTCTGCGCGCTTCCCCCCACGCTCCGCGCCCATAGCCAATTCGGGCTCTGTGCACGCACTGGCACCATGCCCAGCAGCACAATGATCAAGATGCTCCACAGCGCACGCTTCCTGTACCACATCGCTCTTCGTTGTTCGGCACTGAACATAGTCGATGAGACACAAGTTCAGTCCCAGGTGCGCACCACCTCGGCCAACCGACCGACGTCGAACCAGAACCTGCGCTCCCGCTCGGTGGTGCAAACGCGCGTTGGAGGCATCGACATGACGAAGGGTTCGTCCATGTTGCGCTTCATGTACTGCTCCAGCACATCCTCCAACGGATACTGGGCGGTAAGCTCCACCGTTACGCGCAAGGTGTCGCTCACCCACGACCAGATGCCCGTGAGCACCGCCACAGTATCCCCTTGAAGCGGTTCGCAATCGCCCGGTTGCCAGATGCGCAGCGTGGTGAGACCACGGTCCTCGAAAATGACCTCCTGATAACGGTGATCTCGGAAGAAGCTCATGCGCCGTTCCTCATCGGTGTAGCCCGCGATGCACTCGCCGTTCGGGCCGTGCATCATGGGGTCGCCTTGCCAGTAGCGGAATTCACGGTCCAACCAAGGCGCTGTGCGGAGCGTATCCTCTTGCGCCGCACAGACGATGGCCATGGCGCAAAGCGCGGTTAGGAAGGTGCCTCGAAGTGCCATGCGTGGACCGTACACGGAAGTGCCCCATGCGTTCGAGCAAGCTAGCTCAAGACCTGATCACCGCTCCGAATAGCAGTGAAGTCCAAGTGGCCCGACCGCTTGCTCCGCCCTACCTCCGGCAGACAGGCGTGCGATCGGAACTCTTGCCACAATGAGGGGATGCTTCAACGCTTCCGCTTCGCTGCCGGGCAGTTCTTATGGGCACGGACGCCGATCCGCACCAGCGATGAGGGGGGCACCAAAGATCCTAAGGCGCCGCTACCATCAGCTTTCCGGTCAAGACAACACCTCCAGTGCATATCACCCGAAGGAAGTAACTCCCGGGGTCAAGACGGGAGACATCGATGCGGTCGGAACCTGGTGAACGTCCCGCATTATCCAAGACTTGTCGGCCATGCGCATCGTACAGTTGCAATGCGACCACATCCCCGGCCATGCCAACCACGCGCGCTTCGGTCGTGGCCGGATTGGGATACGTGAAGATCGTGTTGGGAGCGATCTCGGGTAGGCCTGTCTGGAAGTCGGGGTCCAGTTCGCAAATGAACACATCCGTGAGCCCGTTGGCCAGCAGACCGGCCCCGTTCGGGGGCGCGAACGTGAGGCTATCGCTGAAGTACCCAACAGCGATCAACTCTCCCATGGGCCCCCATATCGTCCCTGCGAAGTAGACCCCTCCCAAAGCCCAGATCGGGGTCGCCTGCTCGAACACCCCAGCGGAGGACAGGGTCAGCAGCAGGGCATCATCATCGCTGCTATTGAAGGTTGGAGCACCATGCGTTGCCGCCATCCAGGAACCCGGGCCGGGATCCACATCATGCGGTCCGCCATAGCTCACGGCGAGATGGACCGAGCCGGAAATGGTAAGCGTCAGATCGCTGATGTACTCGTTATAGGTGGAGCCTCCCGCAACACCCCATTGGAAACTGCCCGTGGTGGTCATCTTCATGCAGAACCAATCCGCATCACCGTTGTCGCTGGAACCGATCATGGTCTGGCCCGGGCCGGGATCCAGATCCACCCCGGTGCCAAGGAGCGCACCGGCTATGACAAGATCATTGTTCTGGTCCTTCTCGATATCGGCCACACGCAGCCCCCAGGAGCCAGGAACGGGTTGCGCGAACTGTGTGTACCAGTTCACGGTACCGTTCGGCGCGTACTCCACGACGAGCATTTCACCATCCGCCGCATCCACGAGGGTGACCCCAAGTCCCGGATCCAGGTCGAAGGTGCCCGAGAACTCCCCCGCGGCCAGCACGTTGTCATTGGCATCGATGAACAATTGTTCAAAGTTCACAGGCAGCAAAGCGCTCCAGACATACGCCCCGTTCTGGTCGTATTTCACCAGTCCGTCGACACCGCCTGGGGAGTAGGCCAGAGTGGTCCCAGGCCCTGGATCCAGATCCACGGAATCCAGCCCCCCAACGGTCATGTAAACATTGTTGTCGCTGTCAATGCCCACGTCCCAGACCTGGTCATAGGACGAATCGGGCAGATGGACCAGCCATTCCAAAGAACCGACAGAGTCCAATTGTGCCACGTAGATGTCCGTCTCGTGCAAAGCGGACAGCGTGCTGATGCCCGGCCCGGGATCGAAGTCCCCGGAGTCGAAGAATACGCCGGCGACCACACATTGTCCCAATGACCCGGTGGCCAGCCCACGTGGCTGATCCAACCATGCACCGCCGCCCAAGCGCGCCACCCAATCGGGCGTGCGATCGGTACCGTAACGCGCCACCCAAATGTTATCGAGTCCGATCCCAACAACCGGATAAGTCCCCACACCGGGATCGAAATCGCACGTGCCCCGGAAGACCCCGGTCACGAACAGGTTGCCGAACGGATCGAACGAAGGCTCGATCACCAACGTATGGTCGCTACCACTGATCTGTGATACCGCGGTCGCGAATTGAGCCCGGCAGTGAAGAAGCGGCCAAAGGCCGATGAACAACACGGACAGGATCCGGACAAGGACCAGTGATCGTTCCATACAACAAGGTTAGTGAACCCATGACGGTCGCGAACCGCTGTGGTTGCCCTCGCCCCTCTGAATGGCGCAAGGGGTCAGCGCGAGCGGTACTGGAGCGAGGGCAGGCCGGTCACTTGTGCCTGAACCAATGACGCTTTCAATATCGCAAGTGTTCCCGCCATCTCGGCTCAGGGCCGGGGCGCGGGTGACCGCTGTGGAGAGTTGGGTGGACACACTGCTATGGTCAGATCTTGAGGTCACAAATTGTGACCTCAAGATCTACTTTGGTGTCATGAGCAAGGTGCTGATCAAGATCGTCCTTGGCGCACGTGTTCCCGCCCAACATGTGATCCCACGCAACAACCTGAGCCACCCGTGACAGCACGTGACAGGCGACCGGCTCCATGCTACGACCGAGTTCCCAGAAGCACGAACACAAGTGACCTCTCGCTTGCTCCGCCGCCATCGGAACACTTGCGACGATGAGCGATATTTGTTCACGACCATGGATCCGATCCACACCACTCGCCTGCGCCACGCCACCTTGTTGTTCACGCTC
>JADZGG010000034.1 GCA_020854015.1 Flavobacteriales bacterium | reverse complement strand
GTATCCACCGACAATGTGAACATCGGCGGTGGCACGGGCAACGTGTTCAAGAACGCACCCTTCGTGGCCTACCAGTTCTACGGTGTGATGTCCTTCATCGGCTTGCTGATGGTGACCGCCTTCGTGAACGGCACCGCCATCCGCGACTTCACCAGCAATACCGCGCAGATCGTCTTCAGCACACCGGTGTCGAAAGCGGGTTACCTGATCGGAAAATTCTTGGGCAGCACGTTCGTAGCAGCGCTTCCATTGCTCGGTGTGACCCTCGGCATCCTCGTAGGCAGCATGATGCCCTGGCTCGACCCGATCCGCGTAGGACCTAACCTGTTGCCCCACCATGCACAGGCCTTCTTGCTCATCGCCCTGCCCAACGTGCTGTTCAGCGCCGCGATCATCTTCGCTGTCGCTGTGCTCGTACGCACCACCATGGCCTCCTTCATCACGGCCATCGCCCTCATCGTGGGCTACTCCATCGCTGGCAGCTTCATCACGGACATCGAGAACGAAACGCTCGGCGCCATGCTCGACCCCTTCGGTAGCGTAGCGATGGACCTGGTGACCAAATACTGGACCGTGGAGGACAAGAACACAATGATGCTCCCGACCGGCGGTGTGCTCCTATGGAACCGCCTCCTGTGGATCGGTGTGTCCATCGTCATCTTCCTGTTCGGTTACCTGCGCTTCTCGTTCACCGAAAGGGTCCAGAAAGGGAAGGCAACGAACGGTGATGCGGAAGTGAAGCCCGCCCTGGCTTCGTTGGCCCTGCCGAAAGTGACCCTCGACTTTTCCCCTGCCAGTGCCCGAAAGCAGTTCTGGACGCTCTTCACCAGCGACCTGAAAGGGATCCTGAAAAGCACGCCGTTCATCATCATCATCACGCTCGGCCTTCTGCAACTCTTCACCTCGCTGTCGTTCGTTACCAGCATGTACGGCAATACCACGTACCCGGTGACCTACAGCATCATCGATCTGATGCGGGGATCGCTCTTCATCTACCTGATGATCATCGTCACGTTCTACGGTGGCCAGCTCGTGTGGAAAGAACGCGACCCGAAGATGGACGGCATCACCAATGCCCTGCCGATGGCAACACGCACAGGCCTGCTGGCCAAGCTTGCTGCGCTCGTGTCCATCGTGTTCGTTGTTCACCTTGTCGGCACCAGTGCCGGTATGATCACGCAGTTGCTCAACGGGTATACCCGCCTGCAACCCATGGTGTACCTCACCTATTACATCCTGCCCGGAACACTCTCGTTCCTCTTCTGGTCCGTGCTCGCGTTCCTCGTGCATGTCCTGGTGAACAACAAGTACCTGGGCTTCTTCGTGTTCATCGTAGTGGTGGTCTTGAACCTCTTCGCATGGAGCGCAGCCGATGTGGAGTCGAACCTGGTGATGCTCAACAACGGTTCCGGCCTCACCTATTCCGACATGAACGGCTTCGGCCCTTTCCTGAAGGGCTGGCTGTTCTTCAAGGCCTACTGGCTGGTTTTCGCGGGCATCCTCGTGTTAGTGAGCTACCTGTTCCTGGTGCGCGGCAACGACACCACCTTCCGCTGGCGCTGGCATGAGGCGAAGAAACGCCTCTCCAATTCGAAAGGGCTTGCCTTCGGACAGCTGGGGATGTGGGTGCTGCTCGGCGCGTGGGGCGTGTACAACACCAAGTTCCTCAATACCTACACAACGAGCGACGAAGGCGAAGAGGACCAGGTGCGCTACGAGAAGGAGTACAAGAAGTACCAAGGCATGCCGCAGCCGCACTACACGGACATCACCTACACCATCGACCTGGATCCGGAGGCACGTGCCATCAGCTACAGCGCCGAAGTGAAGTTGAAGAACAAGAGCGCGGTGGCCATCGATACGCTCCACTTCAACGTGCCCCACCGCATGGATCTGAAGATGGAGATCCCGGGCGCGGAACTGGTACTGAACGACGATAAGCTCGACCAACGCATGTACCGGCTGAAACAGCCATTGCAGCCCGGTGCGGAGATCGCGCTCACGGTGCGTGGTGGATGGCGGCAGAAAGGCATCGCGAACGATGTGGAATTCACCGGCCTGGTGGACAACGGCAGCTTCTTCAACAACCAGGAGCTGCTGCCCACGCTGGGCTACGAGCCACGCATGGAACTGAGCGACCGCGCCGACCGCCGCAAGCACGAGCTTCCGCCCAACGACCGCATGCCCAAGCTTTCCGAAGACCCGGCGAAGCGCATGCAGAACTACCTGATGGCGAACAGCGATTGGGTTAACGTGCGCACCACCATCAGCACCGCGCCGGACCAGATCGCCATCGCGCCCGGATCGCTGAGGAAGGAATGGACCGCCAATGGACGCCGCTACTTCACCTATGAGCTCGACAAGCCCTCGCTGAACTTCTACGCCTTCATGAGCGCCCGCTATGAGGTGGCACGTGAGAAGTGGAACGGTGTGGACCTCGAGGTCTACTACCAGAAGGAGCATGCCGTGAACGTGCCGCGCATGCTGAACTCCATGAAGAAGTCGCTCGCTTACTACAGCGAACATTTCGGTCCGTATCACCACAAGCAGGCGCGCATCATCGAGTTCCCACGTTATGCGTCCTTCGCCCAAGCTTTCCCCGGCACAATGCCCTACAGCGAGAGCATCGGCTTCATCACCGACCTCACCGCCGAGGAGGACATCGACATGGTGTTCTACGTGGTGGCGCACGAGATGGGGCACCAGTGGTGGGCGCACCAGGTGATGGGTGCCGAGAT
>JADZGG010000033.1 GCA_020854015.1 Flavobacteriales bacterium | reverse complement strand
GGGTGACGAAGAACTTGATGTCGGCACCGGCCACGAAGGCCTTGCCCGATCCGGTGAGGGCGATGGTGCGCACCTGCGGATCGGCGACGGCGCGGGTGAAGCGTTCGTCGAGCTGGGCCATCACTTCCTCGTTCAGCGCGTTGTTGTCCTCGGGCCGGTCCATGGTGATGGTGGCCACGCCGTTGCGCACCTCCAACTTTACGTGCTCCATGGCCCATGCCGCAGGGCCGATGGATGTGGGTGCCGCGACGCCGTAGCGCGCGGCCACATCGCCCACCATGCGCCGCACTTCCGCCTCGCCCCGTGCGCTCATCAAGGCAATGGGGCCTTTGCGCCAGCGCAGGCCGATGCGCGCACCGCGTTCGATGGCCAGGGCATCGCAGACCTGCTCGTCCAGCAGTTGCGTGCAGACGAAGCACACGATCCCCAGCATGCGATCGGCGATCGTGTTGTGCAGTTCCTGATCCGGGGATGCTTCGCCGGAAAGGTCCCACGGCACAGCGGCTTCGGTCTGCCGCTTCAGGCCGGGGCTCACCGTGTACAGCGGGCCGAAGACCTCCAAGGTGCGTTGCGCGTGGTAGGCCACCGGCACGCCCGTGGCGTTCATCAGCGCGAAGGGGCCCATGCCGATGCCGAAGGCCTTCATGCAGGCGGCATCGATGGTGGGAATGTCGGCAAGGCCCTCCTCGTGCATGCGCACGGCTTCGTTCAGCCAGGGCACGAAGTAGCGGTTCACCACGAAGCCGTATGCATCGCGGCATTCGATCGCATCCTTGCCGGTGCGGCGGCAGAATCGGCGCATCGCCTCCATCACGTCGGGCGCGGTGTGCTCGCCGGGGATGATCTCCACCAAGCGGTTCTTCGCAGCGTGGTAGAAGTAGTGCAGGCCCACGAAGCGCTCGGGACGGCTCACCGATGCGGCCAGTTCCGTCACGGAGAAGGACGAGGTGTTGGTGGCCAGTATCGCGTCGGGACGGACGATGCCATCGAGCGTGCGGAAGAGCGTGGCCTTTGCCTCGCGGTCCTCGAAGATGGCCTCCACCACGAGGTCGCAGGCGGCCAGGTCCTTTAGATCGGTGGTGCCCGTGATGCGGCCCAGCACCGCTTCCACCGTGCCGAAGGCGAACACCTTGCGCTCCACGCCCTGTTGCAACATCGTCCGGATGCCTTCCATGCCCTTGTCGATGAACCGTTGTTCACGGTCCGCCAGCAACACGGTGGTACCCTCCTGGGCGAACTTCTGCGCGATGGCAGCACCCATGGTGCCTGCACCCACCACCCCTACTGTTCCGATCTTCATCATGCGTTCTGGTGATTTCACTTGTGCTTCCAAACGGGCGGGCGCTTCTCCAGGAAGGCGGTGATGCCCTCGTTGGCATCGGCGGTGGCCATGAGCTGGCCGGTGTACAGCTGCTCGAGATGGGGCAGGAAGTTGCCCAGCACATGGTTGAACTTCACACGAACGGCACGCGTGGCGAAGCGCAACGAACTGGCGCTACGCGGAAGGATATACGTCGTGATGTGTGCGTCGATCATCGCGTCCAAGGCATCGGGGCCATCGGCCACGGCGTTGAGCAGGCCCATGGACAAGACCTCGCCGGCGGTGATGCTGCGGCCCGTGAGCAGCAGGTCGGTGGCGCGGGCCAGGCCGATCTTTTCCGGAAGAATGATCGACGCGGGCGGCGCGAAAACGCCCAGCACGATCTCCGGTTGACCGAAGCGCGCGCTCTTATCGGCGAAGAGGAAATCGCACATGATGGCCAGTTCCATGCCGCCGCCCAAGCACTGGCCCTGTATGCGTGCCAGTGTGGGGATCGCGAGGTCGCGCAGGGTGAGGAAGAGGCCGTGGAAGGCGCGCAGCATGGCCGGTGCCGTGTCGCGCTGATGCTCTTCAACACTGGCGCCGAAGGAGAAATGCTTGCCGCGCCCTTCGAATACGATCAGCTTGATGCCGGGCTGATCGCGGAAGCTGTCCAAGGCGCGCTGCAGGCTCTCCATCATCACATGGTCCAGCACGTTGCCCTTGCCATCGTCCAGCGTGATGCGTGCCACCGCGCCGCCGTGCTCCATGCGCAGGGCGATCTTCTCCAGGGTCAGGGTCTCATCGGATGTGCTCATGGCTCGGTTCAGGCTTTGGTAGTGCGGTACTGGGGCGAGATGGCCTGGTGCAGCTCTTCGGTCCAGGGGGTGCCTTCGGAAAGTGCGCGGCGCAATGCGATGAAGTCCACCTCGCGGTCGTTCTTCGGTCCTTCGTTGAAAGCGCGGAAGCCGGCCTTCGCCTCGGTCATCATGTTCAGTGCGAGCCATTCGCGGCTGCTCTCCTTGTTGCGGTCCCAATGGTCCAGCTTGAACTTGCGCACCTCACTGATGGTCTTGTTCATGCAACTGGGGAAGGTGTGGAGCAGCTTGGCGATGAGCGCGTTCACCGCCGCGTCCAACATCGAAAGGTCCACTTCACCCTTGGCCATGAGCTCCTTGGCCTTCGCCAGTTCGTCACCGGTCTTCATGGTCCCGAAGACGACGCGACCGAACTCATCCGTCACGCGGTCCAGTTGCACCAAGGGATTGGGGATGAACTTGCCATCCACTTTCAACGCGGGCGCGATCTCGCAGATCACACCGTTCCAGTAGGCTTGGTGGGCGGTCCAGGGTTCGCAGAGGGTGAGCGACACCATGGCCCTTTCGATCCCCGTGAACAACGGCAGGAAGTCCGTGGCACCACCGATGGGCGCGCTGCCGTGCTTGGGACCCGCCTGTCCGAAACGCGCCAGATCGCTCGCGATGCTATAATCGCAGGCCATGCCGATCTCCTGCCCGCCGCCGATGCGCATGCCGTTCACACGGCAGATCACCGGCTTCTCGCACATCAGGATCGTGGACACCATGTCGTTGAACAGGCGCATGTACTGGCCGTATTCCTGTGGGTTCCCCGCGTAGTATTCCGCGTACTCCTTGGTGTTCCCGCCGGTGCAGAAGGCCTTGTCGCCCACGGCGGTGAACACCACGGCCACCACGCTGCGGTCGTTGGAAGCGGTGCGGAAGGCGAGGATCACCTCCTTCACCGCTGCGGTGGTGTACGAGTTGTACTGCTT
Organism: Flavobacteriales bacterium; assembly: GCA_020854015.1. GTDB lineage: Bacteria > Bacteroidota > Bacteroidia > Flavobacteriales_F > PHOS-HE28 > PHOS-HE28. Next base: position 2,890 of record JADZGG010000033.1, on the reverse strand, counting down.
CGGATTGTTGAGCACGATCCATGCGTTGAACAGTCCCTTCACAGGGCTGCCGTCACGGTCCAGACAGGGCCGCATTTCATAGATGATCTCCTTGAACGTGTGTGCTACGATATCGTGGCTGTGCAGGGTTTCCATAGGATGTAGGATAGGTTCAGTTGTCGGTACCGGGTACCAGCACGATGCGTTTGGTGTACTTGTGGGCCAGCGTGTTGCGGAACACCTCGTTGATCTTCGCCAAGGGGATGGATTCCACGAAGTCATGGATGTTGAGCTTGCCGCTGCCGATCAGCTCCACCACTTCGGGATAGAGTTCCGGCCTGCAGCCCCAGGTGCCGATCACTTTGGCATCGAAGGCCATGAGGTTGCTCAGGCGCATTTCCAGCTTGTCCATGGTGAAGCCCACCACACTGAGCGTGGAGGTGTAGGTGATCAGGCTGAAGGCGAGTTCCTGGCCGGCCGTGGTGCCGCTGATCTCGAAGATCTTCCAGCCGTACTTCGGCGCGCCCAGTTCGGCGGCGAGTTCCCGCACCTTGGCCTTGATCTCCTTGGCTGACAGGTCGCGCGTGTTGAGCGTGGCATGCACCCCGTGGGCCTTGGCCTGGGCCAGTTTGTCGTCGTTGATGTCCAAGGCCAGCACCTTGGCCCCCATGATGCGCGCGATGAGGGCACCGTACAGGCCCACGCCGCCCACACCGATCACGATGGCCAGGTCACCGGGTTGGAGCTCGCTCTTCTTCACCACTTGGTAGGGTGTGGAAATGGCATCGGCCACCACCGCGAGCTGCTCCAGGGAATAGTTCTCCAGCAAGGGATCGGGCACGGGGCAGAGGTAGCGGTGCGGTACCACCACGTGCGATGCGAAGCCACCGTGCAGGTCGTTGCCGGGCATGATCTGGCGCTGGCACATGTTGCTGCGACCTTTCAGGCAGAGTTCACATTCACCGCAGGGCAGCACGGCGGGGATGATGACCGGATGCCCCTTGAGGTGGGCCGGGCCTTCCACCACGGTGCCGCTGATCTCATGGCCAAGCGTAAGTGGTAATTCCTTTTTCGTTCGAACACCGTCGTTCCAAAAGCTGAGATCGGTGTGGCATACGCCGCAACCGGCCACCTTCACCAAGGCCTCGTGCTCGGCGATCGCGGGGATCTCCATATCGACCCGCACGAAGTCCTCCTTCAGCGCGGTCATCTGCCATTGTTCCATCGTGCCTGCCATGGTGCTCACAGTTCGGGGTTTTCGAAGAGGATCGCATTGCCCTGCCCGCCACCGATGCATGCCGAAGCGATGCCGTAGCGCACCTTGCGCGCCTTCATCTCTCTGGCCAGGGTCAGCGACAAGCGCAGGCCGGTCGCGGCCAACGGATGGCCCAATGCGATCGCCCCGCCGTTCACGTTGCAGATCGACCGGTCCAGTCCCAGTTCACGTTCGCAACCGATGAACTGCGCCGCGAAGGCCTCGTTGATCTCGATCAGGCCGATGTCGTCGAGCTTCAGGCCGGCGATCTCCAGCAACAGCCGGATGGCGGGCACGGGGCCCAGCCCCATCGTCTTCGGATCGACACCGCTGGTGACCGATGCCACGATGCGGGCGAGCGGATGGATGTAACGCGCCTTCACGAATTCACCGCCCGCCACCACCACCGCAGCAGCACCGTCCACGATGCCGCTGGAGTTGGCGGCGGTCTGCACACCTTCCTTGTCGAATGCGGGCGGCAGCTTGGCCATGGCCTCCAACGTGGCCGGTCGAATGTTCTCGTCGGTGATGAATCCCTTCACTCCTTTAGGCAGGCCCACCTTGCGCGGCCGCAGGCCCTCTCCCTCGAATACCGTGGGGTCCAATGGCGCGATCTCATCCACGAACCAGCCTCGTTCCGTAGCGGCCACCGCACGATCCACCGAGAGTTTTCCGAAGAGGTCCGCTTCGGCACGGGTGATGCCGTGCAGGCGGGCCACGTTCTCGGCGGTGTTGCCCATGGGCACGGCGGCGCTGTCATTGAGCGCTTCCCACAGCAGGTCCTTGAACTCCACGCGGCCCAAGGGATAGCCCATGCGGTTTCCGAAGGAGACCGTGGGTGCCAGGGACATGTTCTCGGTGCCGCCGCACAGCGCCACACCGGCCTTGCCCAGCGTGATCTGATCGGCTGCGGCGGTGATGGTCTCGAAGCCCGAGCCGCAGATGCGCTGCACCATCACGGCCGGTATTCCTTGGGGAACACCAGCGTAGAGCCCGATATGGCGCGGAAGGAAGTAGGCATCATAGGAGCTCTGGCCGATGTTGGCCATGATCACCTGATCGATCTCGTCGGGCCGCACACCGGCCTTTTCCATGGCCGCGCGGCTGGCATGGATCCCCAGGTCCGTGGGCGATACCGCGGCAAGCGTGCCACCCAGTTTGCCAAAGGCCGTGCGTGCCCCGTTGATCAAGTACATCCCATCGTACTGGATGCCGAAGCCTTTCTCCTTGTCGTGTATCGCTTTCATGCGCGTTCCTTCTGCTCGTTGGTATCCGGTCCCACAGTGGCTTGCTGTTGATGCGCGTGCTTGCGTGCGAAAAGGGCAGCGCCGAGCGAGACTATGAATTGTGGTTGGTCCGGGATGATGACCTCCTGTCCGAATCGCTCGGAGAGGATGGTCTTGAAGTAAGGGTGGTAGGCGATGACACCGCCCACGAGGTAGATCGGCAGGCCGGCTTCCATGCGGATCTTGTAGATGCGGTTGGCTACGCTGAGATAGATGCCTTTGGCAATGTCCTCCACGGGCATCTCCTCGAAGATCCAGCCCATGATCTCGGTCTTGGCGAAGACGGTGCAGAAGCTGTTGAGCTCCTTCATCGCCTCGGAGCGCCCGGCCAGTTCGCTCATGGTGCGCAGGTCGATCTCGGCGCGTTCTG
>JADZGG010000032.1 GCA_020854015.1 Flavobacteriales bacterium | reverse complement strand
CCCAATGGTGGAGGACATCACGGCGCAGATCCTGCTGGACACCATTTCATGGACCGTGTTGGAGCCTTGTGGGATCGGTACCGGCGTGAACGATGGAATTCAGGTGGCGGATGAACTGCGGGTGTTCCCCAACCCGGCTCGCGATCGCATCCAGGTAACCGGGGTCTCAAGTATGGATGAACTCATCCTATGCGACGCGCAGGGCGTGGTCCTGCGCCGCTGGGCCCCGCCGTTCCAACAGGTGGTCGATCTTCCAGCCGTCCCGGACGGATTGTACCTCCTGCGGGCGACCAGCGATGCAGGCGTGCGGTCGACCAAGGTGGTGGTGCAGCGCTGAACACCCTTCGGGAAGGGAAGTCGTTCCCGCCAGGTTACCAGGCGCACGTTGCTTTCGTCGATGGTCATGCCAACCGCTACGTTGGCTGCACGGAATTGAACCGTTCACCACGCACGCGTTACCCTTCTTGACGTCGTGCATTGGGGTTGGAGAACCAACACCCATTCAGCCATGACACGCTTCCTGTTCATCCTCGGTTTTCCGATCGTCTGCCTAGCGCTGCTCACCGCTGCTGCTCCGGCGCCGCGCGCACTGCCCGGTGGCGCGCCGTCCATCGCCATCGCCGGCAAGGCATCCGGCACCTTCAACCGCACCGAATGGTCCGCCGTGACCGTGGTGGAACTGAAGGGCTGTGTGGCCCGGGCCACCATCGCGAAGTGCACCGTGCGCTTCACCGATGCGAAGGGCAAGCCCGTTACCGCCACGGCCGAGGGCGCCAAGCTCACCACCGAGCAGCGCGGCCTCGTGGCCAAGGTGCACAACGGTGGGCGCTTTACCGTGAGCGTCGAGGCCTACGACGGCAAGACGAAGCTCGACGTGCGGGAGGCGGTGTTCACGATGGTGGAGTGAGCGGTCACTCAGTGATCACGATCCGCTGGGTCACCACGCTTCCATCCGCGAGGGACAGCTCGACCACGTAGCCGCCGGGAGCGAGGCCGCGCAAGGCGACATCGGCCTGTGGGCCGGCCAAGGGCTGCTGCAACACCGTGCGCCCATCCAGCGCCAGGATCCGCAGCGACCGCAACGCTGCGGTGGAGCTGATGAACAGCCGGTCCTGCGCCGGATTCGGGAACACCCGGAAATTACCCTGAGCGGAGTCGAAGGGAACCCCGGTGCTCACGCTCGCCACCAAATTGCTGGTGTTCGTGCGGATAGGCACGTTGAAGTCGAAGAAGATGTCCGCGTTGTTGGCAAGCACGGTGCCCACCGCCAGCGGTTGCACGGGCCGGATGCGGAAGCTCAGCGCGCCGTTGCTCGCCGGTTCGTTGGTGGTGCTGTCGGGCAAAAGGATGTTCGCGAAGCGCCACTCCACCACACGACCCGGCAGGAAGCGCACGGTGAACGGATGGCTCGCAGCGCCTTGCTCGTACGTGCTCATGTCCAGCTCCGCTGCGAGCGTATCGGTCACCACCACGGTGAAGGCGGTGTCGGTGCCCGTGTTCTGGAAGCGGATCACGTAGTCGATCCATGCATCCTGGCCGAGCACGTAGTCCGTGGTGCTCTGCCGCGTGCTCGTGAAGGCGGTCTTGTCGTTGGGGTCGTAGCTGCCCGTCACCGTGCGCGTGCTGGCGAAGCTGTTGTTGCTGGTGTTGGGTTCCGCACCACCATTCATTACGGTGAAGTTGTGGGTGAGGAGCTGGCCCAGTGTGGCTTGGGTCGACACATAGGTGCCGACCTGCAGCGAGATGCTCGCGTAACCCGCAAGGGCCGGCAGGCTCCAGTTCAGCGCGTTGCCGAACACCGTGGTGGGCGCAGGGCTGGCGATCGCGTAGGTCACATCCGCGTCAAGCACACAAGAGATCTCGATCGGGTCGCTCGTCGCAGCACCCAGGTTGGTCACTTGCACCCACAGCTCGTGCCCGAAGCCCGGTCGTGCGGCGCTGTTGGCTACGGAGATCGACAGGTCCACCGGAGCGCTGCTGGCCGCGGCGACATCCAGCGTGACCGAATTGCCCGCAATGCTGAAGGGGATGGGCTGGGGTTGTGGGCACACCGGTGTCACCGTCGGGTCCAGCACCTGCAGCGTGTAGTTGCCGTCCACTAGGCCGCTGGCGAAGCTGCCATCCGCATTGGTGATCGCCAGTTGCGCACCGGGGTCCACCTGCACGGTGCGGTAGGGAATGCCCGACTCGCCCACGTCCTGGGCGCAATCGCTGTCGCTGTCCAGGAAAAGCGTGCCTTCGACAAAGCCACAACCCGGGCCCACTTCCGGCACGGTGAAGGACAGGTTGCTGTCGCACGCGCTCACGGCATATTGAAAGAGCGCGCTGTAGCTGCCCGCGGCGAGCCCGCTGAGCGTGTTGTTGCCGAAGTTGTCGACGGTCGTGGTCTGCACCAGGTTGCCGCCCTGGTAGATCAGCACGTCCGCGGGCCAGGTGATCAGCTGGCTCACGGTCACCACGCCATCGCTGTTGCCGCAGCTGGCCGGTGTGATCGCGCTCACCGACCAATGTGCACCGGGCTCAAGCTCCGGGATCTGGCCGGTGCTGCCCGTGGCGCTGCACCCGAGCGCATCGGTCACGGTGTAGGTATAGCTCTGGCCCGCGCAGAACCCGGTGAAGATCGGGTCGCCCTGGATGGTGTAGGCCACGGGCGGCCCCCAGTCGAAGGTGTAGGGCTGCGTGCCCCCGATCAGGTTCGCTGGGAACGCCATCGCCCCGTTGCATTCGCCCGTGCACGGCACCCCCTGCCCCACGTATGGTTCGGCCATCGCTGCGGAGCCAGGCCCCGCGAACCCGAGCGTCGGGATGTTCGACACCACCGCTGTGAAGGTCTGCTGCACCGCCATCGCATCCGTCACCAGCAGGTCGTAGCTGCCCGCCGAAAGCCCGGCAGCGACCGACGTGCCCTGGCCGTTCGGGGGCGAGGGCGTCCAAAGGAAGGAGTAGGGCGGTGTACCTCCATACACGTAGGCCGTCGCAGTGCCATTGCCCTCACTGCAGTTCTCCACGGTGACATCGAAGGTGCAGCTGAGCTGCGCGGAAGCGTGGCTGGCCAGGAGGCACAAGAAGGGTAGGAGGTATCGTTGCATGCAGGGGTCGTGTTGCCTATCAGACGGTCCATAGTGGTCAGGGTTGCGCGATCCTGTTTCCACGTTCCCACAAGGTAGCGTTGACCCGCGCATCTGCCTTGTGCAGTTGCTCAGCCGCGATCCATCAATTCCCCTCGCTTCTTGAGCAGCACCTCGTTCGCCACGCGCCCATTCGCATCCGCGCTGAACTGCGGCTTCAAACGCAGCGCGAAGTACATCTGCACCTCGCCCTTGCCTTTCACCTTGATCGGTCCGCGAGGACGTACCTCAACGTATTCCATCACCTGGGCATAGACCGGCCCACTGATGTTCACCATGCCGGCTTCACCATTGCTTTCCATGCGGCTGGCGAGGTTCACCGTGTCGCCCCAAATGTCGTAGGCGAACTTGCGCGTACCCACCACACCGGCCACCACCGGTCCGCTGTGCATGCCGATGCGGATGGGCCATTCCTGGATGCCTTTCGCCCTGCGTTCACTGTTGGTGTGTTCCACCGCCTCCAACATGCTGAAGGCCATGAGCACCGAATCCAGTGCATGGGTCTTCATGGGCTGTGGAATGCCCGCAGCGCACATGTAGGCATCGCCGATGGTCTTGATCTTCTCCAGGCCGTGCGCGTCGCACAGCGCATCGAACAATCCGAAGTAATGGTGCAGCTCGCTCACCAGCGTGTCGCTGTCCATGTTGCTGCTGAATGTGGTGAACCCTTTGAAGTCGCTGAAGAGCACGGTGCTGTGCTCGAAACGATGCGCTGCCGCTCGACCGTTCACCTTCAGCTCTTCCGCCACTTCCTCGGGTAGGATGTTGAGCAACAGTTCCTCGCTGCGGTGCTTCTCCTTCTCCAGCTCCTGCGTCCGCTCAGTGACCATGTGCTCGAGCCGCTCACTTTCACGTCGAAGCCGCCGTGTGCGTAGTCGCACGAAGCCCCAGAACCCCAACAAGAGCAAGCTTCCGGCCGCCACCATGAAGGGAGTGGTGCGGTACAGCGGCGGCTTGATGGTGAAGCGGAACTCCGCAGGTTGCTGGTTCCAGATGCCACTGGCGTTGCGGGCGATCACCTTGAACACATAGTCGCCGGGAGCCAGGTTGCTGTAGGTAATTCGGTCCGTGGCGCCGATCGGGCTCATATCCGGATCATGACCTTCCAGCATGAACTGATAGCGCACTTTCTCCGGATAGGCCAGTGAGATACCGATGAAGGAGAATGTGAGGTGGTTCTTGTCGTGCGGAAGCACCAGGCCCATGGGCAGACCGGTCAAGCTGTCGATGCCCGAACACCAAGGCGACCAATCGACCTGCTGGTAGAAGAGGGTGATGTCGGAGATGCGGGTGATGGGCTCAGCCTCGTCGCGTTGCGCGTTGGATGGATCGATGCGTGTGGCACCGCGCACCGTGCCGAACCACAGGGCACTGTCCGAATCAAGGAAGCAAGCGTTGCGGAACGTTTCGATGCCGATCAGGCCTTCCTCTCGGCCATAATGGTCCACATCGAGCAGTTCCTCCTGCAACGGGTCGAACTCCAACAGGTCCACACCCTGCCGTGTGCCCACCCAAAGGTTCTGGTAGGCATCGAGCAGCACCTGTTCCACGTACAAGGAGCTGAGCTTCTGCTCCGCGCCGTAACGTTGAAGAGTTCGACCCGTAAGTCGGAGCAGTCCGTTGCCATGTGTGCCCATCCACAGGTTGCCGAGCACATCGCGCGCCAGGCAGGCGATGGGCTGTTCCGGCACGGCCCCCACAGGAACCATCGTCCATGGCAAGAGCCGCGTGTTGATGACGTGCAGTCCCTTGTCGCTGCCGACCCAAACGCTGTCGCCGCTAGATACGATGGCATTGACGTTGACGGAAGCGCCGATGGCCAACCCTACATGATCGCCCGGATCACAGATCAAACCGCGCTCACCGCCCACCCAGATGCGCCCTTCCGGATCGCTGATGATCACGTTCACGCGACCACGCACCATGGGCGCAATAGGTGAGAATCGGTCGTTCCGAAGGACGAATGCACCGCTGTGCTCCGTGCCCACGATCACTTCGCCGGTGGGCAGGTTCCACAGGGCGCGGACGAACAGGTCGCTGAGCCCTTCCTCCACGCCGTAGTTCTGCACTTTCAGACCCTCGATGCGTGCCACACCACCGCCGTAGGTGCCGAACCAGAGCGTACCATCCGGTGTGCGACGAACCGCGCTGACGATGCGTGATCGCAGGCCGTCGCGTTCTGTGACGTGGGCCAGGGCGCTGCTCACGAACTTACTTACGCCGCCAAAGGCCGTGCCGACCCACAGAGCGCCGGAGCGATCCTGGTGGAGGCAGCGCACATCATTGTGCCCGAGGCCGTTCGCTTCGGTCACGGTCGTGATCCGCCAGGCATATGGGTCGTTCCCGCGACGAAGGATGCGCACCACACCGGCCGGGGTGCCGATCCACAAAGCGCCATCACGTCCTTCAAGCACGGCTTGCACCCGGTTGCTCAGCAGGCCCGCTGTGCTGTCGAGCACCGTGAAATGGTCGCCCTTGCGGATCGCGAGGCCCGCTGTGGTGCCGATCAGCAGGTCGTTGCTGTCAACGGCCAGATCAAGGATGCGGCCCTTCGGAAGTCCGTCCTTTTCATTCAGTTCATCCCAAGCGTTCGCCGTGTAATGCAGTAGCCCGTCGTCAGTGCCGACCCAGACATCGCCGTTCGGACCAGCGACCAGCTTGTTCACCCACACCGGTTCAAGGTGATCCGTCAGGGCTTGCACCACGGTG
>JADZGG010000031.1 GCA_020854015.1 Flavobacteriales bacterium | reverse complement strand
TCCATTGCGACCGAGCATGAAGAGCCGAAAAGTGAAGAACCTTTACTATACCGGCCAGCTTACTGTGCCGGGTCCTGGCGTCCCCCCTGCCATCATCAGCGGACAGGTGGTGGCCGACCTGATCGAAAAGGAACACATCCGTAAACCCATCAGGGCATGAACACCGTCGATCTCTACGACAAGGTCTGCCTGAAGGCAAGCAGGCACACCACCTACAGCTACAGCACATCGTTCTCGCTGGGCATCCGCTCGTTGGACAAGCGGCTACATGGACCGATCCATGCCATCTATGGCTTCGTCCGGTTCGCTGACGAGATCGTGGACACGTTCCAAGGGTATGACAAGAACGACCTTCTGAAGCGCTTCCGCGAGGACACCTACAGAGCGATCGCGGAAGGCATCAGTCTCAATCCCATCCTGCACAGTTTCCAACGGGTGGTGAACACCTACCACATCGAACAGGAACTGTACGATACATTCCTGGATAGCATGGCCATGGACCTGACGGACACGGCGCATGACCAAAGCAGCTATGAGACCTATATCCTGGGCAGTGCCGAGGTGGTGGGACTGATGTGCTTGCGCGTGTTCTGCGAAGGGGACGATGCGCGTTACCAGCGGCTGAAACCCGCGGCCATGAAACTTGGTTCCGCATTCCAGAAAGTGAACTTCCTCCGCGACCTGAAGGATGACCATCAGAACCTCGGTCGCACCTACTTCCCCGGGATCGATGTGAAACACATGACCTCGGAGGAAAGGCGTGCCATCGAAGACGACATCCAAGCGGACCTTGATGCAGCGCTTGCCGGCATCCGCGAACTTCCCAAAGGTGCCCGTTTCGGTGTGTATGTGGCCTATGTGTACTATCTGGCCCTTTTCCACAAGATCCGGTCGCTCCCAACGGACCGCATACTTACAGAGCGCATCCGCGTTCGCAACCGGCGCAAGATCTTCCTGCTCACCACCAGCTACCTGAGGCATAGCCTCGGCATGCTCTGAACCTTGAACGACATGCAGGAGGAAGTGGTGTTGGTGAATGCAAGCGATGAGGTGCTCGGTCGAATGGAGAAGCTGGAGGCCCATCGCCAAGGCTTGCTGCATCGTGCATTCTCGATCTTCATATTCCACAGCGACGGAAGCCTGCTGGTGCAACGCCGCAGTCCGGCCAAGTACCATAGCGGAGGCCTGTGGACGAACACCTGCTGCGGGCATCCGCGTCCGGAGGAAACGACCGTGGATGCCGCTTCGCGACGTTTGTGGGAAGAGATGCGTATCGAACCTCAACTGACGCCGCGTTTCACATTCTCTTATCGCGCTGACCTGGACGGTGGTCTTGTGGAACACGAGCTCGACCATGTGTACTTCGGCATGCACGATGGCGGCGCCGAACCCGACCCACTTGAGGCTGACGCTTGGCGCTACATGCGACGAGCGGACATCGACGCTGAACTGGAAGCCCATCCAGAGCGCTACACTGTGTGGTTCAAGCTCTGCTGGAGCGAGGTGAAGCAGCACTTGGAGCACATCGATCGCTCACATCACCCTTGAAAGCCCCCATCATGCGGACCAATGGTACCGTCCTTGAACTGAATAGCCATCCCCGAACCAGTTCCGAGCTGCTGGAAGGTTTGCTTCCCGACGAGCTGAAACGGGTGGCGACCCCCATGCATGCCGGCGCCTTTTCCCTCACCGAAGAAGAGCGCATCACACGCATCGCGCACCACTTCGGCGAGATCATGCATACGCTCGGACTTGATCTTACGGATGACAGTCTGAAGGACACACCTCAGCGTGTGGCCAAAATGTATGTGCAGGAGGTCTTCGGCGGCTTGGATCCCCAAAAGCGTCCCACCCCGACCCTCTTCGACAATACCTATGCTTACACAGGAATGCTGGTTGAGACAGGCATTCGCGTGCACTCGTTCTGTGAACACCACCTCGTGCCCATCATCGGCAAAGCGTCGGTGGCCTACCACAGCAGTGGCAAGGTGATCGGGCTCAGTAAGCTCAATCGGATCGTGCACTACTACGCGTCCCGTCCTCAGGTACAGGAGCGTCTCACGGAACAGATCGCTGCGGAACTGAAGCAGGTGCTGAGGACGGAAGATGTGGCCGTACTGATCGAGGCTGAACACATGTGCGTGAAACTGCGCGGGGTGAAGGACGAGGACAGTCTCACCACAACAGTACACTATGGCGGTCGCTTCGCCGAAGGGCCCGCACGGAGCGAATTCCTCGCATACCTACACAAGCAATGACCACCCGGCCGCGCGTCAGCATCCACTGGCTCCGTCGCGACCTGCGCACGACCGATAACCACGGGCTTTATCGCGCATTGAAGGAATACGGCAACGTATTGCCGGTCTTCATCTTCGACACAGGTATCCTTGACCGACTGGAGGATAGGGCCGATCGCCGTGTCGACTTCATCCATCGCGCGCTTCCGCGTCTGAACGTGGAGGTTGAGAGCCATGGCGGAACGATCCTTATCGAGCACGGCAGCCCTTCGGACGTATGGAAGCGCTTGACCGAGCGCTATGAGATCACGGGTGTCACTGCGAACCACGATCACGAGCCATATGCCCTAGTGCGCGACAAGGCCATTGAAGAACTTCTTGCCAGGCAGGGCATCCCCTTCACCACGTACAAGGACATCAGCATCTTCGAGCGCAGTGAGGTGGTGAAGGACGATGGTGGCGCTTACACGGTCTTCACGCCGTATGGCCGGAAATGGCGCGCGCGGTTCACATCGGAAATGGTGTCGGCCTTCCCCAGTGAGCAGCATTTGGACCGTCTTTGGCGAACAGCACCCTTGGCCTCGCTGACCCTGAAGGACCTCGGCTTCCTGCCGACCGACCTGATCGAACCACCACTCGAAGTTGATGAGACGTTGGTCCGGAATTACGCCACGACCCGCAACATCCCTGGCATCGAAGGCACCAGCCGCATGAGCGTTCACCTGCGCTTCGGAACGGTGAGCGTGCGCGCCTTGATGCGGCAGGCATTGACATTGAGCGACACGTACGTGAACGAGCTCATCTGGCGCGAGTTCTACATGCAGGTGCTTTGGCATTTCCCACATGTGATCGAGGGCTCCTTCAAGCCGGCCTATGACCGCATCGAGTGGCGGAACGATGAACGAGAGTTCCAAGCCTGGTGCGAAGGTCGAACGGGGTATCCCTTGGTGGATGCCGGCATGCGTGAGCTGCTTGCCACAGGCCACATGCACAACCGGGTGCGTATGGTGGTGAGCAGTTTCCTCACGAAACATCTGTTGATCGACTGGCGCTGGGGCGAGGCCTGGTTCGCCCGTTACCTGCTCGACTTCGAGTTGAGCAGCAACAACGGTGGTTGGCAATGGGCGAGCGGTGGCGGCTGCGATGCGGCGCCTTATTTCAGGGTGTTCAACCCCACGCTCCAACTTGGGAAATTCGACCCTTCGTTAACGTATGTTAAGCGGTGGGTGAAGGAATACGGCACCGCGAACTATGCGCTTCCGATCGTCGTTCATGAAGTGGCCCGCAAGCTGGCCGTCGAGACCTATAAGAAGGCCTTGGACGGCAAGGCGAAGGCTGAACGACGTCAACCGCAATTGTTCAACTGACCATGCCACGCAAAAAACGGAACCTCATCCTCACCCAACCTGTGAAGGAAGGCCTGAAGGCGATCAAGGTGCGCCTTGATGCCCGCACGATCATTACGCTGAGCAACCTCAAAGCGCTCGAGTTCTGGCAGCAACGCTATCCGAAACTGGAGGTCCTGAACGGATGAAGCATGTCCTCGAACGCGAGCAGTTCCTGCCCATCACTTTGACCGAGGCATGGGCGTTCTTCTCGTCCCCGAGGAATTTGGGATCGATCACACCTCCTGACATGGGTTTCCGGATCAGGGGGCCTTACGACGACAAGCCCATGCATACAGGCCAGTGCATCCGGTATACAGTGAAACCGATGTTCGGCATCCCCCTCACATGGGTGACGCGCCTCGACGAGGTGGATGCTCCGCACAGTTTCGTGGATACCCAGATGAAGGGCCCTTACAAGCCTTGGTGGCACCAGCACGCCTTTGAGGTCGTGGAGGGGGGCGTGTTGATGCGTGATCGTGTGGAATACGAGCTGCCGCTGGGTGCTATGGGTGAATTGGCCCATCGTATCTTCGTGAGGCGACGACTGAAGGAAATTTTCGACTTTAGGAACGATACGCTTCGCAAACGCTTCCCCTTACAGGAAGAGCGGATGACGAATGCCCCTGGACCGATCGTACCATGAGCACTTGGACCATTGTCGGCATCGTGGCCATCACCTTCTTTGCCATGGAGTTCGTGGCATGGGCCACTCACAAATACGTAATGCACGGCTTCCTCTGGTCTCTTCATAGTGACCACCATAAGAAGGACCACTACGGATTCCTGGAGCGCAACGACACGTTCTTCCTGATCTTCGCGGTGCCTTCCATGTTGCTCTTCATGGTTGGGGCGACCCTTGGTCTTCACACGCCTTGGCTCTGGATCGGTCTCGGCATTCTCATCTACGGACTCGCCTACTTCTTCGTGCACGAGGTGTTCATCCACCAGCGCATCAAGTGGCTGCGCAATACGAACAACAGCTATTTCCTTGCGATACGGAGGGCGCATAAGGTGCATCACAAGCACTTGGGGAAAGAGCACGGCGAGTGCTTCGGTATGTTGTTGGTGCCGATGAAGTACTACCGCGAAGTGTTGCGAAGCCGCAAAGCTGAGCCGACCAACTAAGGCCGGGTCAGTGACATTCCTGCTGTCCCACCGGGACGTCCTGGATACTAGGACTGACGTATGGAATACCCAGGTCGAGGCCTCGTAGGATGAAGAGCACGCCCATAAGCGCAAAGACGTAGGGAGCGAAACGACGCATGCCGGAACGCCAGCTTTGCGAAAGCAGCGTTCCACCCAGTCGCACTACGAACAGTGCGGGCCAGGTACCCAGGCCGAACGGCATCATGAACAGCGCACCGTTCAAGGGTCCGTTCTGCACCAACGCACCGGCGATCGCGAAATAGACCATACCGCAAGGCAGCAAGCCGTTCAGCAGACCTGTGAGGAACAAACCCTCCGGAGAAGTGCGGCGAAGGTTACGGCCTAGAAATGTTCTCAACTTGCCAATGGAAACGAGCGCCGTTCCGGTCACCAGATCCCTTCGGAACAAGGCGGGCACGAGCAAGGCCAACAGCATCAGCACACCGAGCGTGATGGAAACGGACCGCT
>JADZGG010000030.1 GCA_020854015.1 Flavobacteriales bacterium | reverse complement strand
GGCCCTTGGTGTACATGAGCCCACGCGGGCTCATCAGCATCCTGCTCTATGTATCGTTGCCCTCAGCCCTGCAGATCCCGTCCGTCGGCATGGGCCTGCTCTTCATGCTCGTGATCGCGACCTGCACGGTGATGGCCCTCGGGTTGATGGGGAACAAGCTGCGCCCCTTGGAAGCCGGACCAACGCCCTGAGGACCCGTTATTTCCGCCGCCGGTTCATGGGTGAACGCACCAGCTTGGTGCTCACCAGCGTGCTGATCGGGCTGGTGTCCTCGCTCTGTGCCGTGGCGCTCAAGTCGGGGGTCCATGGCACCACCGCCTTCGCCAACCAGGTGCTGTTCACGGGCCATCACAGCTACTTCGTCCTGTTCATTCCCTGCATCGGGGAGCTGCTCTCGGTATGGATCACCCGGCGCTTCCTCAAGGGCGATCTGGGTCGTGGGTTGCCGAACCTGCTGAAGGATGTGCAGCTGCATGGAGGCAACGTGGCACCGCACAAGATCTGGTCGCAAGTGGTCACCAGCATCTTGACCATGGGCACGGGCGGATCAGCGGGCTTGGAGGCACCATTGGCCATTACCGGAGCGGCCATGGGGCAGCAATGCAGCGCGGTGGTTCGGGTTCGGGCAGGCGGAGCGCATCCTGCTGCTGGCCAGCGGCGCGGCGGCCGGGGTGGCGGCCATCTTCAACGCGCCCATCGCCGGCACCGTGTTCGCGTTGGAGATCCTGCTGGTGAACAACGCCATGACGCTGCTGGTGCCGGTGCTGATCGCCTCCGCATCGGCCACTTTGCTTTCCTCGCTCATCAACTTCGGACAGCCTTTCGTGCTGATCACCGATTCGTGGAACGCAGCGGCCCTGCCCTACTACGTGGTGCTCGCCTTCCTCGGAGCGGTCTGCTCGGTCTATGTGATCCGTGTGTACCACGGCATCGCCCGCTACTTCGCCCGTTTCACGGCGCCGTATCCCAAAGCCATTATCGGATCCCTTGCGCTGGGCGCCCTGATCTTCGTGTTCCCACCCTTGTTCGGCGAAGGCTACGACAGCGTGCGCCTTCTGCTGGCGAATGAGGCGGGCGCCTTGGCCACGTACGCGCCCGTGCAACTGGAACTGGGTGTTTGGAACATCGTGTTCCTGACCTTGGGCCTCTTGCTCCTGAAGGTGGTGGTAACCAGCCTGACGCTGGGCGCCGGTGGCAACGGCGGCATGTTCGGCCCCTCGCTCTTCATCGGTGCCATGCTGGGCTTCACCTTCTCCCACGCCGTGAACCTGTCCGGCATCACTCAGCTCAACGAGGTCAACTTCACCGTTGTTGGTATGGCCGCCATGCTCAGCGGCACCATCCACGTACCGCTCACCGCCATCTTCCTCATCGCTGAGATCACGGGAGGCTATGCGCTCTTCGTGCCCTTGATGATCGTGTCGTCCCTGGCCTATCTGGTCTCGAAGTACTTGCACCACGACTCCGTGTATGGGGCACCGCCAGTTCCGGACCAGACCAGCTGAAAGGCCCCTCGGCCCACATTCTGGTAGCGGCACGATCTGCGATCCCGCTAGCAAAGCGCACCACCTGCGTCCTGGAGACCGGCACGCAGAAGGAGCGCGATGCTAAGAGGAACGAAGACCCCACCGGGCGGTCAACAACTCCCCAGCAGCATGTACACGATCACGAAGACCAGGACGGTACCGAAGCAGCCGCCGCCCCACTTGTACGCAGCACCGCCTGCAAGCAGGCCACGGAACATGTTGTTCATGGAGATCGAAGTTAGCGGGTGAATGAGGTGCACGTTGTTGTGTCCGACAAGTCGCACAACAAGCATGCCTTGGGGTCGATCGCACCCTATGCTCGCTCACTTGCGACCGCACCACTGCGCGACCAACACACATCAGAGCGACACTGCGGAGTAGAAGGATCCCCGTCTTCGTACCACCCCCTGCCCCTCCTTTGCAGGAGGGGAGTCCGAGCTTTCTCAAAGTGATAAGTGGTCAAGGCGGAGACGCAGATGGTTCCCCACATGCCAAGGAGAGCTTCGGGTTGGCGGCACCCGAACACCCTCCCTGAAACTCCATCGCGCTCAACGCTTCACGAGCCCCTGAGCAGTGCGTTCACCTGTCGCGTTGATGACGCTGACCACGTAGGGCCCAGCTGCCAGCCCCTCAAGGGAAAGCACCGAACGTGACCCTTCGATCCGTTGTGACCTCAGCAGGCGACCATCAACGGAACGCAGTTCCAGCAATGCACCTGGCGCATCGGCCAGCACGGTCAGCAGGTCATCCGCCGGGTTCGGAGACAGTTGGAAACCCGTCCGATCGATGGACGCGATACCGCTGGTCAGGTCCACAGTGAACACCGCCGGCGCCGTGATGATGGGCTCGTTAAAGTCGAAGTAGATGTTGGCGATATTCTCGATCTGTGCCCCGTTGAGCAACAGGTTGCTCGGTGCCATGCGGAACTTCACGTAGCCATGGCTGCCCGGCTCGTCGGTGTTGCTGTCCGGCAGGTAGATCGGATCCATGACGAAGTGCAGCACACCTTGCTGGATGTACCAATCCGTGTTGTGGCTGCTGCTCACGAGTTCCATCGCGCTCCACAGGAGATCGGAGCTGAGCGTATCGGTGATGATGACGCGCTCCGCCGCGAATGTGCCGGTGTTCTGGAAGCGGATGGTGTACTCCAACTTCTCCCCGGCCTGCACCTGTGCTGGCGTCATCACTTCAGGCACCACCTGCTTGTCGTTCGGGTCGTAAGAACCGACCACCGTTCCGGTCCAGGTGATGGTGTTGTCCGCAGGCGTGGTGTCCTGCGAGCTGGGTGTGGCGGTGAACGTGTGCACCAGTGGCGTCCCGATCGGAACGGCAGCTGCGGTGGTCAGTGTGACGTAAGTGCCCCATGCGCCACCAACGGGGATCGTCGCCGACCATGTGGCGTTGTTGCCGGTCTGCGTAGCCGGTGCGATACCACTTCCCACCCAGGTCTGCACCGCATCGAAGGTCAGGTCCATGGTGGCCACGGTGGGTTCGGTGCCGATGTTGCCGAGGCTGATGTAGATGGTGTTGTCGAAGCCCGGTCGCGCGGGTGTTGTGGTGAGATCCACGACCAGATCCTGGATCCCAGGGATGGCCTGATAGCCGATGTCGTTCAGCGAGTCGATCTGCAGGGAGGTGAGGGTGATGTTGGCCGGGGCCGTGGTGCGTGTGTGGTAGAGCACATCCTGTCCGTCGAGCGTGAAGGAACCCGTGTTCATGGGCAGCACATAGTTGCCGGTGGCATCGGGGGCGGTGAGGTAACCTCCGGGCTGCGCTTCGATCACCGCGTTGGTGAACGGTGCTTCACCCGGATCATTCACACCGTTGCCGTTCGCATCGTTGAACACGGACCCTGTGATCGCCTCTCCGCCGAAGGGGCACGGTGAGAGCACGTTGCAGACCGTGAGCGGGAAACCAAGGTCGCTGGATCCCGCGCTGAAGTTGGTCGGCACGTTGGGCAGGCAGCTCACGTTGGTCGCACTGCAGATCACACTGACCACTGTATTGGGCAGTATCGGCAAGCAGGCGATCGGGTTGGTCCCGCAGAGCAAGTACTGGAGGTTGCCCGGAAGCGACGGAAGATCGGTGAGCAGGTTCTGGCCGCAGTTCAGCAGGCTGAGCGAATCGGGCAACGCCGGCAGGCTGGCCAGTTGGTTGTTGAAGCAATAGAGCGTGGTGAGTCCGTTGGGCAATGCAGGCAGCACGGAGAGTCCATTGTTCGCGGCATAGAGCGAGATCAACGAAGCGGGAAGCGCAGGCAACGCACCAATGGGGTTGTTCGGGCACTCCAGTTGCTGGAGCGCATTCGGAAGTGCGGGCAGACCGGCGAGCTGATTGTTGTAGCACGAGAGCTGAAGCAAGGAATCGGGCAAGGTGGGCAAGGCGGTGAGCTGGTTCTGCGAGCAGCTCAGGTTGCGCATCACGTTCGGCAGAGCGGGCAAAGCCGTAAGCACGTTCGCGTCGCAGCTCAATTGGATCAGACCGGCAGGCAAGCTCGGCAAAGCGGCGAGGGCATTGTTGCTGCAGGTCAGGAGCGACAGGCTCACAGGGAGCGTTGGAAGGGAAGTAAGGCCATTGTTATCGCAGGACAGACGGATCAGGGAGCTCGGAAGCGTCGGCAGCGTGCCCGTCATTGCACCATTGTCACAGAGCAATACCTCCAAAGCGGCAGGCAACGCCGGCAGTGTGGTGAGCGGATTCTGACCGCATGCAAGTTGCGTGAGCGCAGATGGCAATGCAGGCAGTGAGGTCAACTGTTTCTGATAGCAGATGAGCCAGTCACGGGAAGGAGGAAGGGTGGGAAGCGATGCGAGCTGGTTGTTCTGGCATTGAAGGGTCAACAAGCTGTTCGGAAGATCGGTGAAGCCCACCAGGTCATTCCCTTGGCATTGCAGTTCAACGATGGCGTCAGGCAGCGATGGCAATGTGGTGAGGTAGTTGTCGTTGCAGATCAACGACTGCAGCCCGGTGAAGTACTGGATGCCGTCCAGGTCATTGATCCCGGCGCCGGACACGTTCATGTATGCAAGGCTCTGCACCGCGGGATCCGAGGTGTTCAGCAGGTTCCCGCTCATGGCCGAAGGAACGAGGATCGATAGGCGCGAAGCGAAAGCTGCATCAGGCACGGGGAACTGCGCCCAAAGGCAATTCGCTGTGGCGGTCAACAGTGCAAAGGCAATTGTGCGAGCTGTTCTCATGTCGTCAAGGTTGAACAACGGGTTGACGGTGATCGAAGCCCAATAGTTGCCAGCGGCATGTCCACGACACTCACCACCCGGCACAACGCAGCGCGATCCCTTACTCAATAGGCGACCAACTGGAGAACACGGAACTCGAAGTCGCCACTGTGGGCCAAGTGAGGATATAGGTTCTCACCGCAGCACCTCCACCTCCACCCTTCTGTTCATCGCACGCCCTTCCGGTGAAGTGTTGTCCGCGATGGGATGACCGCTTCCAGCCGAGGATGTAACGATCGAATCGGCCGGAGCGCCGCGCTGTACGAGCAGATCGCGCAGCCGGTCGGCACGGGCCAGGGCCAGGCGTTGGTTGCGGGCCGGTGTTCCGGAATCATCCGCATGTCCAGTGATGTGGAGACGCATGCTCCGATCCGCGTTCAACGTCGCGGCCAAGCGGTCCAAGGCTCCCGCATCCAATTCAAGCGGCAGATCGCTGTCCGTGTCGAAATGCAGAACAATGCGATCAGGCCATTCGCTCGCGTTCGCTGATGTTGCCTCTGAAACGCTCAACGAGGCCGGGCACGGATCCACACAACCTGGAACAGAGGAAACGGCCGCGAGGTGAACGTTGTCCACGAAGCTGTAGGCGAAGGGACCATTGCCATCGGGCCCCACTTGCACGATCGTCGTGGCACAATCAGCACTGAAGTTGCCGACCAGCAGGTGGCGCGCGCAAACCTGCGGAGTGAAGGTGCCGCAGAGCGTCATGGCCCGATCGCTCTGTGCCATCAAGGCTCCGGGCGGTGAACGCCAGGCCCAAGGCAGTTCGATCCGCAGCCTGTCGCGCCGGGTGGTGAACGTATCCGTCACGGCCACACCGATGGCATCCACAGCGAAGGCGTAGCTCGGGTTCCGACGCACATCAAGCGACACACGATAGGTTGAGCAGGGACTGAGCGGTTCCGCCAAGGGGATCCGGATGTACTCGCGGTTGTCCGGATAGCCATCGGAATAGAGGTAGAGCCCCGTTTCCCCATCGAACAGGTCAGGCGTTCCATCCGAAGCATTGCGCCAGCTATCGGGTGTGGGATGCAGGTTCCGATCGAAGCCCGGGTCAGCGATCAGCTCCGGGCCGATCGCACGTGGCACTTCGGCTGCACAGGCCAGTTCAGTGGTTAGTGTATTGATGCGTTCCGGCGAAGTGCTATCGGGCACCAGCGAAACGCCATCGAGATAGACATAAGCGACGTGCCCCATCCCACCGCGCCATGCACCACGGCCTTCATCGGGATCCATGCGTGTCGCGGCCTTGCGTTCCATGGACGCTTTCTTGCTCGCATCCATACGAACGCGCGTGGAGGCATTGCACGTGTGGAAGTTGCCGATGAGCACGTAGCGTTCCCCGCCCTTCGCATTGTGGATGCCGGTCACCGTTGTCCAACCGGTGGTGTCGTTCAGCAGGCGCCCGGGTGTGTTCTGCACATCAGCGCGTTCACGCAATGCCGGCGATAGGCCCTTGGCCGTGTGGTCCACCTCACTGAAGAGCGCGGCCACACGATCGGTCACGTATCCGGAATGCTCAGCGGGGCTCACGCGGAAGGTCAGCCGATAGCGACGACCGCTTTCCAGCGGCGCCTTCAAGGGGAACTGGATGAACTCCCGTGCAGCGCATTCGTTCGGCATGTCCGTGGTGAGCACGAGACCGGCGTAGGCCTCCCCCTCCCACGCCGCTTGCCGCCCGCTCCAATTGCCGGGCACACCGAAAGGCGCGCTGCACACTGCATAAAGGTCCGGGTCACCTTGGGCGGACCGCACCTTCCCGTCCACCTTCAAGCGCTTCACCGCAGGTCCCTTCGGACACTTGTTGAACGTCTCCAGACCACCATTGACCACCAGTTCCTGACCGCGCACGGCTGCCAAGGGCGCCGACAGAAGCGCCAGCGCAAGCAAAGAACATGGAGCGAACGACCACATGGCAGCGAAGGTGAACGATCGGGACGGAAGGGAGCGTGTGCAGATGGTGCGAACGCCGTGATCGAATATGTTTGAAGTACAGCAGACCACCATGGAACCCTCCCTGACCCCGGAACAACAGGCCCTTGTGCAAGGCATCGCCCGCGACCTTCAGAAAGGCCACCGTACCAACAGCATCAGCACGCGGTTGGTGGAGGCCGGAGTGGAGAAGGACACGGCCTGGCGCTTGGTGAAGGAGGTTGATAATGCCATCGGCGCGGCCAAACGGGCAGAGTCCAAGAAGAACATCCTGCACGGCGCCTTGTGGTGTGGAGGAGGTTGCATCGTCACCATCCTGACCTACGCAGCAGCATCACGCAATGGCGGTGGCGGCTATGTGGTGGCCTGGGGTGCCATCATCTTCGGCGCCATCCAGATGATCCGTGGCGCCATGGCAGATTAATGACCGTCGTTCCTTAGCGCAAGGAAGCGCTCTTCCGCATGCGCCACGCTACAGCGTACAACACCGCGAGCAGCACCAAAGGGCCGCCGATCGCCAAGATCCAACTGGGATGCCCCCAGGCCCACACGGCATAGGTCACGGCCAGACCGGAAAAGAGCAAGGAGCCGAGCCATTCCCGCTTCCAGCTCAACGCCACCACGAGCAGGCATGTCCAGGTGGGGATCAAGTGCATGAAGAGGCTCAATGCCTTCTGCCCGAAGCTCTGCTGTCCCTCGAACGCGTCCAACGCGAAGAGACTGATGAACAGCATGAAGGCAGCGGCCAGGACGCGTGGCGCCCAACGCAGGATGGTGTTCCGGAGGACCATGGTGCTCAAGGATGTATTCGAAAGTTAGCGCACGCCGCGCGATGTTCCATGAGCCTTGTTCCGGACCGTTGACCATGGGAGCAAGGCGTGAGCATTCGGCGGCGCGTGCATGGGAATGCCCGGACACGGGGCAACTCTTGCCCGGTGAGCGTTCACGACTTGCGCAGGATAAAGCGACACGTGTGCATCCATGGGCCATCGCAGCCCTGGCGTCAGGGACCGAACGAGGGAACGCGTCTTGCTACCGAAAAGGAACAACCTGGAACCGCTGAGCGTTCTGTCCGGGCCCTTCCAACATCCATCACCATGCGCACCACCGACCCTTTGGCGACGAAGCCCACTTGGCCAGACCTGATCGTGCGTTTCGTACTTGTTCCCCTCGTGGCCGCCATCGTGGTGTACGGGTTGGTGATGTACGCCAGCACTGGGGCCGGTGGTCACAAACACCCCGAACCTGACCACGAAGTCTCGCATAGCTCCTAGTGGTCCGGTGAGGCGATCGGCACATGTTGACGATCTTGTACCGTGTTCAGGACGTTCCATCTCTGTTCTGGTTTGCGTGCGTGCACGCTGGTGAGCTTTCTTGTCCTGTTCCTGTCGCTGCCCGCTCAAGAACAAGATCCAAGCACCTACCTCTTCGTCGGCACTTACACAGAAGGGCGACCCGATGACGGCGTGTTCGTTTACCGATTCGATGAAGAGAAGGGCATATTGGACTTGGTCTCCCATGGTGAAGGCCTGACGAACCCTTCCTTTCTCACCGTGTCCCCGAACGG
>JADZGG010000029.1 GCA_020854015.1 Flavobacteriales bacterium | reverse complement strand
CGTAAAGTGGTTGTCTCCACCCCAGCCTTTCCCACCTCGTCGATCCCATAAGCCAATCCTCAACCATTCGACCATGGACCATCGCAACCCTTCGAAGAGAACCTCACGCATCACACGATGGTGGCTGTGCAGTCTGTTGATCGGAGCCCTCGGCTTGGCGGGGTCCGTGCAGGCGCAGGCACCGAACCTTTACGCATTCGCTACGGGAACTACAGGAGCGAGCTCGGTCCTTCAGAACATGACGGGTGCAACAGTCCTGACGCTGACAGGAGGCGCTGACGATGCGATCACCCCCGTGACCAACATCGGGTTCACCTTCACCTTCAACAGTGTTGCCTACACGCAATTCTCGGCGAACTCGAACGGTCTATTCCGTTTGGGTGGTACCGCGCTAACAAACCAGTGGACCAATACAGAGGCGAACGCCAATACAGCCTCACCCGCTCTGATGCCCTACTGGGATGATCTGGCGACCGGAACCAATGGACAACTGCGCTACCTGCTAGTAGGTACGGCGCCAAATCGCCGCATGGTAGTGGAGTGGTACGTGACCATTCCGCGCAACACCACTGGCGCGGCCAACGCCACCTTCCAGTGTTGGCTCGATGAGACCACCAACGCCATCACTTATGTGTATGGCACTGGCATGTTGGCCAATTCGACCGGCTACTCCATTGGCATACTGTCGGCTACGGGGGTATACAACATGGTTGATGCTGGCACGAATCTGAACACTACCTCCAGCTTCATCACGACCAATGCTGGAGCAATCGCAACACCTCGCTACTACTCGTTCACACCTGTTGCCTGCTCCGGTGCTCCTACAGCAGGCACGATCACCGGACCTACAGCTGTCTGTTCTGGCCAAACAGCTGCGCTTTCCATTCCTGCCTTGCCCTTCAGTGGCCTTACTTACACTTGGGACTCCGGCACTAGCGGCCCTGGTGGTCCCTTCCCCACCCCTGTCGGCACGGGCAACTCCGTCACCACCGCAGCACTCACGCAAACGACCTACTTCGCCTGCACGACCACGTGCGCCAACGGTGGTGGTACAGCAACTTCCTTCTACACGGTATTCGTGAACCCTGCCGCCCCTGGCGCCACCTTCACCATCAACAACACGCTGCCGACCGGAGGTGGCAATTTCGCGAACTTCACGGACTGCATCAATGCGATCAACATCTCCTACCTCTGTGGGATCACAGGTCCGGTCGTAGTCAATGTCAGCGCAGGTCAAACCTTCAGCGAGAATCCCCCGGTGCTCTTGGCCTCTGGCGCGAGCGCGATCAACAGCATCACTTTCCAGAAGAGCGGTGCAGGTGCTAACCCAGTGATCACCCCCACCGGTACGGCAGGCACAACGGATTTCGGTCTATGCGTGACCGGCGGTGACTTCATCACCTTCGACGGCATCGACATCAACGCTTCTGCCGTTAGCGCGGTGGAGTTCGGCTATTTGGTGCGCAACGCCAGCACCACCAACGGGGCCAACGATATCACCATCAAGAACTGTGCGGTCAGCTTGAACCGCAACAATACCGGTTCGATGGGTGTGGTGAACTCCATGGCCACTACTGTTGGTGCGGGTTTCACTCCGGCCAGTGCACTGGGTACGAACAACAATTTCCTCGTGGACAATGTGACCGTGACCAACTGCTTCGCCCAAGGCATCCGCGTGGAAGGCAACGCCACGTTCCGTCCCGCAGGACACATCGTCCAGAACTGCTCTGTTGGCGCTCCATACGTCGGACAGCCTCTACCCGACATCGGACATGCATCACTCTCCAGTAGCCCCACGGGCATCTATGTCACGAACGTTGACGGCGTCAAGGTCCGCAGCAATACGGTACGCAACGTGGGCGTCACTCAGCCCACAACGGCGAATGCCGCGAAGGGCATCTGGCTGAACCTGTGTTACGGCACCACGAACGAGGTGAACAACAACCGCGTTTACGGCATCCGGAACTTTGCTCCGACGGTCCTCAACATCGCACGCGGCATTGAGGTGGTGTTACCCACCACAGGTACGGTCACTGCCTTTGTTTGGAACAATACGATCACGGACCTCACAAGCAATTACAGCGGCACGATCACGGCCAGCCGTGGTATCTCGGGGATCTTCTGTAGCGTGGGAAGCGCGACAGCCACCTACCATGTGGACCACAACAACGTGAGCCTGAACGGTAACGGAAGCTTGAACACTTCAAGTACGTGCTTTGAGTTCGGCGGCAGCACAGCCGTGTACAACCTGCGCAACAACGCCTTTGCGAACTACACGGGCACACAGACCTCGCCTGCAATCCACGTAGCCCTGTATTCCGCTTCCGGAACGGCCACGATAGCGAACACGGCCTCACAGATGAACTTCAACGATCTGTATGTGCCGAATACAACGCAAGGTGGTGTGGCCTTCGCTGGCGCAGCACTTCGTGCCACCAACGCATTGTTCGACACCTTCGTCACCACCCCGGGGATCACAACTACCAATGGGTTGAGCGTAGATCCACTGTTCAGCTCCGACCTTCATACACAAAGCCCATCCCTTGATGGGACCGCGGGCAGCACCAGCACCACACCTGCTATTGCGAATCTGACCTGGGTGACCACCGACATGGACGCCGCAGTGCGCAATTCGCCACCTGACATCGGAGCGGACGATTTCTCACCTCCTGCCTGTGTCGCGCCATTGGCCACGTATTACATCTACGACGCTTGTGCCACCAGCGAGTTCTACGCCATGGTCACGGTGACCAGTCTCGGTTCCGCTGCCAACGTGAACATCGTGAGCAGTGCAGGAACACAATCCGGTGTCGGTCTGGGCACCTACAGCGTGGGCCCTTTCCCGAGCGGCACTCCGGTGAACGTGACCGTGGAGTCTCCTGGCAATCCCACTTGTGACCTGGTGCTCACTGGCCTCAACTTCGACTGCGCGACCAATGGCGGCAAGAACGCCTTGAGCTTCGACGGTGTGAACGATGGTGTGAACTGTGGGAATGCTGCTTCCTTGAACCTTACCGCGCAGGTATCACTTGAAGCATGGATCTATCCCACGGCCTTCAAACCGGGCACCTTCGAGGGAAGCATCATCAATAAGGAAGGTGGCAACCAGGGTTACCAGATCCGTTGCGGTGGACAAGGCGTACTGGAGTTCATCCTTGGCTATGGGACCAACTACTACAACTGTACCAGCCCGATCAATACCCTTACGCTGAACACATGGCAGCACGTTGCCGGCACCTATGATGGCACCACATCTCGACTCTATTTGAACGGCGTACAGGTGGCCAGCGTCGCTGGTGGGCTCCCCCTCGCGCTTTCCGCGAACAACCTTCGCATCGGGGACTATGCTGTTACACCAGGTACTCGTGCGTTCCAAGGCTTGATCGACGAGGTTCGGATCTGGAACACGGCGCTGCCGCAACTTCAGATCCAAGGTGCGATGAACCAGCTGTATTGTGGTTCGGAGCCGGGTCTGGTCGCTTATTACCGCTTCGACCAGGGCCAAAGCAATGGTCCGAATGCGACGGTAACGACCCTGACCGACCTTACCGCTAACGCCAACAATGGCACGCTCTCAAACCTCGCCCTCACTGGAACGACGAGCAACTGGGTGCAAGGTGTGACGACGTTGGCCCCGTGCGTGAACTGTTTCGCGCCCGCCAACATCAGCATCGCGAACCTGACGCCCAGCACCGTGGACCTCACATGGACCAACAATGCTTCCGCCAGCTACGATTGGGAACTGCGCACGAGCGGCCTGCCGGGTTCCGGTGCCGTTGGCCTTGTGCAATCCGGCAATAGCGCTGCTTCACCAGTGAACGTGACCGGGCTGCCTGGCTCCACGACCATGACGCTGTACGTGCGCGGTGTGTGCGTTGCTCCCACGGCCACTAGTTTCTGGGCGGCAGGGCCCACCTTCATTACGCCGTGCGTCGCCACCACCATCCCTTACACGGAGAACTTCGATGGCGTCACCACACCGGCCTTGCCCGTGTGCATGATCCTTCAGAACGTGAACGGAGGAAGCACTTGGACCACGGTGACCGCACCGACCGGATATACGGGCAAGACCGCCCAGTATGGCTTCAGCAGCTCCTTGATCGGAGATGATTGGATCTATACCCAAGGCTTGACCATGGCGGCCGGAACGGTCTACAAGCTCACATTCAAGTATGGTAACAACAGCGCCACCTTCACTGAAAAGCTCGAGGTGAAGTTCGGAACGGCACCCACGGCCGGATCCATGGCGAACAACCTGTTGAATTTCCCGAGCATCAACCAGAACGCCGCGCAGAACGCAGCCACCTATTTCGTGGCCCCGAGCGCTGGCGTTTACTACATCGGCTTCCATGCTTACTCTGCCATCAACCAGTTCAACCTCTTCTTGGATGACATCAGCGTGACATTGGCACCGGCCTGCATCGACCCCACCAACGTGACCATCAGCGCACTGCAGGCCACCCAAGCTACTGTGAACTGGAACTGTCCGCTCTGCACGGGCAACTTCTACGTGGAATATGGGGCTCCGGGCTTTACCCCTGGCGTTGACGCCAATCCGGGTACGGGCACCATGGCCGGACCGTTCACTGGTACATCCGGAACGATCAGCGGACTCACATCCCAGACCAACTACCAAGTGGTGGTGCGCCAGGACTGCTCAGGCTCATTCAGTACCAACAGCGCCGCGATCAATTTCACCACACCGTGCTCCTCCACCAACGTCCCCTATTTCGAGACTTTCGATGCGGTGACAACGCCGGCCATTCCGGCCTGCATGAGCGTTGAGAACGTGAACGGCGGCACCACTTGGACCACAGTGACCGCGCCCACCGGCTACACTGGCAAGACCGCGCAGTATGCGTTCAGCGGCAGCTTGGTAGGTGATGACTGGCTCTACACCCAGGGCCTGAACCTGACGGCCGGTACCATCTACAACCTCACCTTCAAGTACGGCAACAACAGCACCAGCTTTATTGAGAAGTTGGAGGTTAAGTACGGCAACTCACCAGTGGCCGCTTCCATGGCGAATACGATCGTTCAATTCCCGACGATCAACCAGAACGCACCCCAGAACGCGTCGGTCTATTTCGTTCCTGCGACTAGCGGTGTTCAGTACATCGGCTTCCATGCCTACTCCGCAGTGAACCAGTTCAACTTGTTCCTGGACGACATCAGCGTCGTGGCTGTGCCTTGCGTGGTCCCATCGGCCACTTACACTGTGGTACCGGATTGCGGGAACCTCCAGTTCTCTGTACAGGTCAACCTGACCGATCTTGGCCTGTCACCGACCGTGACCATCCAGAGCGACTATGCTGGCAACCCGGGTGGGGTCACTGCCAACATACCTGGCACCTACACGGTGGGACCCTTTGCGAGCGCGAGCAACGTGAACGTCACGGTCGTGAACAACTCGAACAACGCCTGCAACCTCGTTCTGAACAACCTTACATACGATTGCGCCAATCCACCTCGTGCGTTGTCCTTCGACGGCGTGAACGACCGCCTCAACTGCGGTAATGGCCCTTCGATCAATATCACGGGTACTGCGCTCACGGTGGAGGCTTGGATCTACCCCACGAGCTGGCGCACGTTCGTGTACGAGGGCAACATCGTCAACAAGGAAGGCGCCGGGTTCCAGGGCTACATGCTGCGGGCGGGCGCAAGCGGTACGCTCAACTTCGAGATGGGCATGGGCGGCAACTGGCAAGGCGCGACCACCGGGACCGGTGTGCTGACGCTGAACCAGTGGCAACACGTGGCCGGCACCTATGACGGCGCACGCATCCGCTTGTACAAGAACGGCGTGGAAGTACTGAACGTGGCGGCGACCGGCTCGATCGCGCTCGCTCCTCCCCCTCTGCACATCGGTAGTGCCTTTGATTACAACACGCGGAACTTCCCTGGCATCATTGAGGAAGTTCGGATCTGGAACACCACGTTGAGCAGCACGCAGTTGCTGGACAACAGGAACCGGGTGTACTGCGGCACAGAGCCTGGACTGATGGCCTACTATCGTTTTGACCAGGGCGTGCCCAATGGTTCGAACCCCACGGTCACCACGTTGGCGGACCAGACGGCTTTCGGTAACAACGGTGCGTTGGCCGGCTTCGCCCTCACCGGCACCAGTTCCAACTGGGTCACCGGCCAAACCATGGCGGCCTGTGTGCCCATCACATGCCCGCAACCGCTAGGGCTGACCATTTCCAATGTGCAGCAGACCACTGCAAATCTGGTATGGACCAACAACGGCTCACCAAGCTACCAGTACGAGGTGCGTACCAGTGGCGGACCTGGATCCGGTCCTGCGGGCTTGATAGCCTCGGGAACCAGCGCGAGCAGTCCAGCGGCCATTTCCGGCCTGGCAGCCAGCACCACTTATTCGTTCTATGTGCGAAGCGTCTGCGCAGGACCCACCACTAGTTACTGGTCCGCCAACTCGTTCGTTACACCTGCCTGTGTGTCGGTGAACGTGCCTTACACCATTAACCCGACCGCGGGCATTGTGGCCTGCACCTCGGTACAGAACCTCAACCAAGGCGTCACTTGGGCGGCAACCGGGGCACCAACAGGCTTTACTGGCCAGGTGATGAGCTATTCACACAGCAACAACGTTGCGGCGAACGACTGGTACTTCAGCCAGGGCCTCAACCTCAGCGCTGGCACCAACTACCGCCTGACCTTCAAGACCGGTAATAACAACCTGGCCTACGCTGAAGGCATGCGCGTGCTGCTCGGTGGCTCGGCCCTTGCCGCGGACATGAATACCCTGCTATGGCAGAACGCGGCCGTTTCCACAGGGCCCGGTGTGGCCCAGACCGTTGTCGTGGACTTCACTGTGGCCACGACCGCGGTTTACAACCTAGGCTTCCATTGCAACTCGATCCCGCTGGTGAACGCCACGGGACCGATCCTCTACTTGGATGAGATCAATGTGGATGTGGCACCAGCCTGCTTGCCACCCGCGAACGTGACCGCCTCGAACATTCTAGCGAACACCACGGACCTGACCTGGGG
Organism: Flavobacteriales bacterium; assembly: GCA_020854015.1. Lineage (GTDB taxonomy): Bacteria > Bacteroidota > Bacteroidia > Flavobacteriales_F > PHOS-HE28 > PHOS-HE28. The sequence continues at coordinate 656 of JADZGG010000029.1, read as the reverse complement.
CTGTCCTTCTTGCACCGGTCAGTTCTATGTGGAATACGGTCCTATAGGCTTCGTCCCCGGTGCTGGCATCGGCCCCAATGGAGGCCTGGTGGAAGGCCCCTTCTTCACCAATTCGGCCTCTATTGTTGGCCCCCTCACGGACAACTCGACCTATCAGGTTTACGTTCGTCAGGATTGCAGCGGCTCGTTCAGCGCGAACAGCTTGGTCGCGAGCTTCACGACGGCCTGCCTGCCGACCACGATCCCATACACTGAGAGCTTCACTGGAGTTACCGTACCCGCGAACCCTGCGTGCATGCGCACACAGGACGTGAACGGCGCAGGCACATGGGCCACACAGGCACAGCCCGCTGGTTGGAGCACCGGACAAGTGGCCCGTGTCACCTCCCTGCAGTACATCCCTGCGAACGACTGGTACTTCCTGCCTCAGATGAACCTGACCGCTGGCGTATCCCACCGTGTCACCTTCACTTATGGCAACGCCACAGCGGCCAAAGTGAACAAGTTGGAACTGAAGTACGGAGCATGGGCGCACTCCAGTGCCATGAACAATGCGATCGTGTCCCTGCCCACCATTACGAACACGGCTCCGGCCACGTTCAGCATGGACTTCGTACCAGCCACTTCAGGTGACCAGGTGATCGGCTTCCACACCT
>JADZGG010000028.1 GCA_020854015.1 Flavobacteriales bacterium | reverse complement strand
TGGCAGGTGTACCTGCACAAGACCGTAGTGGCCTGCGAGCTCATGTTGGTGGAAACGCTGCGCCGCGCCAAGCAGCTGGCCATGGACGGCACGGCGGTGTTCGCCAGCCCCGCGCTGCTCCGGTTCCTCACTGCGCGCCACGACCGCAGCTCCTTCGAAGATCCGGACATCCTCGCCGATTTTCTGCGGCTGGACGACCACGACGTGATGGGCGCTGTGAAGGTGTGGATGCGCCACCCGGACCCGGTGCTCAGCCGCCTCAGCACCGACCTGGTGGAACGCCACAACTTGCGCATCCGCCTGCGCGATACGCCGTGGGAAGCGGAAGGCATCGACACCCTGAAACAGGCCGTGGCCACCCTCTTGAAGATCGACCGCGCGGACGCCGACCGCTTCGTGCTCACCGGCAGCATCGTCAACAACGCCTACGACGCTGGCTACGACCGCATCGAACTGCTCTACAAGGACGGCAGCGTGCGCGACATCGCCCAAGCCAGCGACAACATGGGCATCCAGGCCATGGCGCGGCCGGTGGAGAAATTCTACCTCGCTTGGCCGCGGTGGTTAGGCGATGGTTGAGGCATGGGGAATATCTGCGCGTAAGAATGGGTTCTCAGCTACTATGCCTCAACGACTTGGGGCCGCGATCACACGCGCTGGGTCGCAGGTGCGCCAGCGATCGACCTACTTCACCAACATGAACTTCATATCGCTCACCGCTTTGATGTGGTGATCGATGGCCATGGGAAGGATGATGTATCCTCCGGCGGCCACGTGATGTAACACGTCCTTGATCGTCACGGTGGCTTCCCCTTCCAGCACGGTGAAGAGCGCATCCGCGGGGGAAGAATGCGGTGGCACATCCTGCCCTGCTTTCAACGCGAACACGATGGCCTTGGCGCTTCCGTTGTTCAGCACCATGGTGCTTTGGAATTTGGCCGCGTCGTAGGCGGTGGCATCGGCAAGGCGGGTCGTGGGCTCTTGGGCGCTGGTGTTCATGGCGAGAAGACTGTTCAGGGTTGGATAGAAGGTGTGCGCCTGACTTATTACAACGCTCCCTTCTCACCTTCGATCCAGCGTTGCATCATCACGCGTTCCGCCGGGCTTTCCTCGAAGGGCACCATGCCGGCCAGGATGTTCAGGAAGCGATCCCAGAGGTTGGATTTCTTTGCGGAGTCCTCCTTGATCTGGTCCATGGCAGCGAGGTAGTCATGCTCGTAGCGGTCGGCCTCTGCAAGTGAAAAGCTGCGCGGGATGTGCTTGATGATGGTCCGGGTGAGTTCATCGGCTTCCTCGCCGCTCAGTTCGGCGATCATGCGTGCCTTGAGGTATGCTGATGTGCAGATGCCATGTATCACAGCCAAGTTCGCACGCACCACGGTCCACAAGGCTTGCCAATCGCTGGCGTTCGTAGGGTCGGATGCATCAGCACAGAGCTCCTGCATCTGGCGGAACAAGGCTTCCACGGCATGCAAGTGACCCTGCATGGTGCCCCAGTCCGTGGACGGGTCGATCGGCGATCCCTGTTTCAAGGCCTTGTCGGCATTGCTCAGCATGGCCTCCAGGGCGGTGGACTCCACCTGTATGGCGGCAGCAAGGGTGTCGAATCGGGCGCGCCGGTGTTCATCGCCATGGGCCTTCATCAGTTCACCGGCCTCCGCTAGTTGCTTGCGTACGGTAACCCCAACGGCGGCCAGCTGTGCCCAGTCAGTGTGTATGGCCTCCACCAGATGGCGTAGCTTGATCGCGGCGCGGAGCTTGGGATTGATCGTGGTCTTCTCCATGATATGTGGTTGCTAGCGGAGAAGTTCTCTTCATGTCCTGCACTGGAACCTGATCGTTATCAGTTCGGTTGGCTCTCGGCCCTCGTACTCCTCGCGACCTTCCATTTCCCGACCCGCTCCTTCACCGCATCCACCGCGTAGTACACCACAGGCACCAGGAACACGGTGAGCAGCATGGAACTGGTGAGGCCGCCGATGATGACCCAGGCCAGGCCGTTCTTCCACTCGCTCGCGGTACCGGATGCCAGTGCGATGGGCAGCATGCCGAAGACCATCGCCACGGTGGTCATCAGGATCGGTCGCAGACGAGTGCGGCCGGCTTCGATCAAGGCATCGCGGTAGTGCATACCCTGTTCTTTCAGTTGGTTGGTGCGGTCCACGATCAGGATCGCGTTCTTGGCCACCAGCCCCAGCAGCATGATCAGGCCAAGCAGCGTGAAGAGGCTGAGCGTGGAGAGCGTGAGGTTGAGCGCGAGGACGGCGCCGATGATCGCGACAGGTATGGAAAAGAGCACCACGAGCGGGTAGAGGAAGCTATCGTACAACGCCACCATGATGAGGTACACGAGGATGAACGAGATGAGCAGCGCACTGCCCAACGCGCCGAAGCTGTCGTTCTGCCGTTTGATGTCGCTGCCCCAGACCATGTTCACACCGGTGGGCAACGGGTTGGCCTTGATGTAGGCCACCACTTCATCGGCCACGGAACCTGAACCGCGGCCCAACGCATCGGCGGTGAGGGTCACCGCGTTCTGGCGGTCCATGCGCTCCACCAATGTGGGCGGATCGTGCCGCTCCACGCGGGCGAACTGGGCGAGCCGCACAGGAAGTCCGGCCGGGTTGATGAAGAGCAGTTGTTCCACATCGCGCGCTTCGCGCCGATCGAAGTCGTCCAAGCGGATGCGCACGGTGTGTTCGGTTCCTGCTTCGTAGAGCAGCGCATCGTCGTTGCCTGCGAAGGCATTGCGCAGCGTGGCACCCACCACCAGCGTGTTCAATCCGAGGCGTGCCATTTCATCGCGGTCCAGGAACACTTGCAGTTCGGGGCTTCCGGTCTCGATGCTCAAGCGAACGTTGTTGGCACCGGGAATGCCGATGAGGGTGTCCTTCAATTCGCGTGCGGTGCGCATCACGACCGCAGGGTCCGCACCGCTGAGGGTGATCTCCACGGGTGCGGTGCGCGGGATGAGGCCGATCGCGGCCATGGTGATATCGACGGACGGAAAGCTGTCCTGCAACACGCGGCGGATCCGCATCATGTACGCGTCGGAACTTTCGTTGCCCCGTTCGGCGCGCGGCACCAGTTGCACGGTGAGTTCGGTGCGGTGCTCGGCCCCCACGCCCATGCTGCCGATGCCGCTGCTGGGCCCGCCCACATTGCTGAATACGGAAGCCACTTCCGGTTGCGCGAGCAACAGCGATTCCACCTTCCGCGAGCGCGAATTGTTGGTGTGCAACGCCGTGCTCTTGTCGTACTCCAGTCCCAACCGGAACTTGCCCTGATCGCCGGTGGCGATGAGTTCCTTTCCCATGATGCCCTGCTTGACCACGACGCCCATACCCACAAAGAGCAGCAATACGATGCCCACGAAGGCCAGCTTGTGCGCGAGCACCCAACCCAGTTTCCGTGCATACCAGTTGTTGAGCGCATCGAGGCCGTGCTCGAAGCGGATGAGCAAGCGGCTGTAGAAATTGGTGGGCTTGAGCTCCTCCTTGCGGCCCAAGCGTGACGCGAGCCAAGGCGTAAGGGTGAAGCTGACGAAGAGGCTCATGAGCGTGGACACCACCACTACGACGCTGAACTGCTTCAGCAGGTCGGCCACGAAAACCTGCACGAACAGGATGGGCAGGAACACCACCACATCCACCAGCGTTATGGACAAGGCAGAGAAGCCGATCTCCGCACGGCCCTTGATCGCGGCGCTCTTTCTGTCCTCGCCCTTGTCCAGATAACGTTGGATGTTCTCCAGCACCACGATGGAATCGTCCACGAGGATGCCGATGATGAGCGACATGGCCAGGAGCGTCATCAGGTTCAGCGTGTAGCCGAAAAGTCCCATGGCCACGAACGCGCTGATCAGCGAAGCCGGAATGGCCACCAGGATGATGAGCGAGTTGCGCAGGCTGTGCAGGAAGAGCAACATGATGAGCGACACCAGCAGCACGGCGAGACCGAGGTCCACGAGCACGCCGTTCACCGCTTCGATGGTGATATCGGTGCTATCGTCGGCGATGATGAACCGCGTGGCCGATGCTTGTTCCTCCTGTTCTATGCTGGCGAGTTCCGCCCGGATACCGGCGCTGACCTCCACCGCGTTCGCATCGCCTTGTTTCTTGATCAGCAGGCCGATGCCTTCTTCCCCATTGTACCGGCTCACCGAAGTGGCATCGGCGATGCCATCCACCACGGTGGCCACATCCTTCACGCGCACCACGGAGCCAGGAGCCGGAATAGCGACGACCACATTCTCGACCTCCCCAACGGTGGTGAGTTTGCCCGCGAGCTTCACGGTGAGCTGGGCAGCCTCGGTACGCACGGCGCCCGCAGGCACCTCACGACCGGCGCGTACGATGGCGTCGGATACGTGTGCGAGCGGGATCCTGTACAACAGGAGTTTCGCCTGGTCCACTTTCACCTGCACTTCGCGCTGTTCGCCACCGAGCAGGGTGATCTCCGACACGCCCTTCAATTGTTGCAGACGCGGCAGCAGTTCATCCTGCATGCGTTGGTAGAACCGTGGTGCGGGCTCATCGCTCAAGGCGCTCACGCTCATGATGGGCAGGTCGTTCGGCGAGACTTTCGTCATCACCGGCGGCTGTAGTCCGTCGGGCAGATCCTGGCGGATGTTGTCGATCCGGCGCTGGGCATCCTGCATGGCCAGATCGAGGTTCGCGCCGTACTTGAAGTTGACGATGACGATGGACGCGTTGGCGAGTGATCGGCTGATGATGAAGTCCACATGCTCCAGCGCACTGAGCGCATCCTCCACGGGCCGCGTAACGGCGTTGGCCACTTCATCGGGTGCGGCACCGGGGTACATGGTGCGGATGGTGATCACCGGCTGGTTGAAGTCCGGCATGAGTTCCACACCCAAGTTGCGGTAGGCCACCACGCCGCCCAGCAGCAACACACCGAAGATGACGATGATGAGCGACGGCCGCTTGATGGCGATCTCGGTGATGGTCATGGTCTGTTGCTGTTCGATCGCGTGTTCACGGGTCAGCGGTACCGCACCGGCATGCCGTCCGCAAGGCTGATGAAGCCACTGGTCACTACGATTTCACCGGGCTTCAGGCCTTCGGCCACGGCCACCAGGCCACCGCTGGTGGCGGTCGTCACGATCGTGCGCCGCTTGGCGATTCCGTCCTGCACCACATAGACCTCCGGTTGGAGCGTGGAACCGATCAGCGCATTGGCCGGGATCACCGCTCCGGGCACTTCCCCTTTGCGCGGCGCCTGCACCGAAGCCGACATGCCCGGTCTGATCGCATCATCGGTGGAGGAAGCAAGGGCGATGCGCACGGCGAAGTTGTGCGCGCCATCACCGCGATCGCCCACGCTTGATACCGTACCCACCAAGTTCCGTGCGCCGCTTGCGGCAACCGTGAGCGCATCGCCGATCCGGAAGCGACCGCGATCCGATGCGGTTACCAGCAGCACCAGTTCCAACGCACGATGATCGGTGAGTTGTGCCACGGGCATGGACGGTGCGAGCACGGTGCCTACTTCCACCAGCAATTGCACGACCTGCCCGCTGAACGGTGCCACAATCGTGGTGCGCCGCAGTTGTTCGTTCAGGTTGTCACGCTGGATCCGTGCGGCCTCCAGGGCCACGTCGGTCTTCTCCAGCTGCACAGCTTGTACCGCATCGGCCTTCGCCAGTATAGTATAGCGGGCATGGTCCTTTTCCAAGCCTCCCACTTGCACCTGCGCTGCTTCCAACTGCAGGCGCAACAGTTCGCCGTCGAGGCGTGCGATCACCGCACCGCGTTCCACCCATTCCCCTTCTTTCACTTCCAATGCCACCACGCGACCCGGCACTTCGGCCATCACGCGGCCATCGTGCGTGGCTTCCACCGTGCCACTGTACCGGGTGCCTTCCCCAAGCAGCGCCTGCCGCACGGTGTCAACACCCACATGCACGGGTGCGCTCTTGTCGTGGCGGTACACGCGCTCCTGCACGATACGCTTGTTGGATGCGAGCTTCCATACCGTGAGCACGACCAAGGCGCCCAGCGCGATCCAGATCATCCTGCGTTTCATGGGCGTTGTGTTGGCAGCATTGTTCCGGTGATGCGCGCCAATTCCAGCTGGGCTTTGCGCAGGTCCACCAAGGCGTTGATGGTGTTCTGTTGCGCGTCCCAGAACGCCTGGTCGGCGAGTACGATATCGCTGAGCGAGGCCACACCTTGCTGGTGTTGGAGCAGTGTGCTGCGGCGGATGCGATCAGCCAATTCCAATTGCGATTCGCTGTCCGCGAGGGCTCGGCGGGCCAGGGTCTGGTCGCGTTCGGCACGGCGGCGATCGAGACCATCCTTCTCGCTCACCGCATCGCGCTG
>JADZGG010000027.1 GCA_020854015.1 Flavobacteriales bacterium | reverse complement strand
GTCGACCACCTCCCGCGGCGCGCCGTTCCATGCCTGATAAGGGACCTCCTTTCCGCTGAACGTGATGAAACGCAGCGACCGGGTCGTACCCGCCCAGGCACCTTGGAGGAAGTAGCTCTTCAGGTCAGCGGTAGCGCGGTCGATGTAGCCATCGCTCGTAACGGAGCTCAAGCGGCCATCCAGGCTGAATCGCTGGCCCTTGTCGCCTTGCAACGGAAGCAGTCCAGTGCCGAAGCGTGCGGTGTACCGCTGTGTATTGTACGAACCACCAAAGGCGCTCACTTCGCCGAAAGCGTCCGTCCTTACAGTGCTGGTGCGCACGTTGATGCTGGCACCGAACGCACCGGGTCCGTTGGTGCTCGTGCCAACCCCACGCTGCACTTCAATGTCCTCTGCGCTGCTCGCCAGATCCGGCATGTTCACCCAAAACACGGCCTGGCTCTCCCCGTCGTTGATAGGCACACCGTTCACGGTCACATTGATGCGCGTGGCGTCACTTCCGCGGATGCGGAGCCCGGTGTAGCCAACACCCGTTCCAGCATCGGTGGTGGTGACCACGCTCGGCTGCTGATCAAGCAGCACGGGCAGGTCCACTGCGGTATTGATCTTTTCGATACGATCTCGGGTGACCGTGCTGATGGCGAAGGGACCGCGGTCGCCAGCGCGCAAGGCCGTGACCTCTGCTTCGCGGATGAAATGCGTGATCGTGTTCATTCGCAATGTGATGTTCGTTGCTCCGTCCATGGTGAACACAGTGTCGATCGACTGATGGCCGATCAACGCCGCACGGAGGTTCACGCTTCCTGCGGACACGCGGGTGAAGGTGAACGCACCTGCATCATCCGTGGTGGTGCCGAAGCTGCGGTCACCGAGGTCGACCACCACCAACGACAAGGCCTGACCCTGCTCGTCAGTGATGGTGCCACTGAGCGTGGATTGGGCGGACGTACCGATGCACGTTGCGAACGCGATGCCTGTCAGAAATGCCTTCTTCATGATGCCTCCGTGAGTTGAGCGTCGCTGCACGGAGGAGCCCACCGGAGTGGAACTGATCCCTTGGCAGCATGACCTGCCCAGGTTCAACGGGTATGATCTCAGCCCCGTAGGGCACCCCGATGCATGACAGGGCGAAGGTAGCACGTATGCACGGGCCCACGCAGCTGAAGCTCAGCTCTTCGAGATGAGGTCAATGGCGTTCACTGCTGTGGCCACGCGTTGTTCAGCCCCCCCTTCAATGATCGTGCAGGGCTTCCCAAGCTTCTTCAGCTCCGCCTCGTACACATCGAACAAGCGGTCTCGGTCGTGCGGGTTCTCGCGCAAGGGATCCGACTCCCACGGAATGTCGGGGCGGCACAGCAACCAATGATCATAGTGCCGCTGTTCCGAAAGTGCGATCAGCTCGGGTGCGCAGCGCCCAAAGACCTCCTCGCTCCAAATGCGAATGGTGATCATGTCGGTGTCGCAAATGATCAGATCGACACGCTGCCGTTCAGCTAGCGCAATGGCCTCGCTCTCGGCGAGCAACTGCCCCTTCGCGATGTTCAAGAGGTCCGGTTCGGTGTACTCAGGGCCGCGTTCCTCCAAATGAGCGCGCGCGTACTCCTTCACCCAAATACAGCCGAATTCCAAGGCAAGCGCTTCGCACATGTTGGTCTTGCCACTGCTCTCGGGTCCGACGACGGCGATCTTGATCATTTTCCTGAGGCCGCACCGAATGTAACTTTCCATCACCGCGTGGGCAGCGTTGCTCTGCTCGGCCGTGGTCTTCATCGCGAACCAAGCTCCTATCGGTCATGAAACGACTCTTCCTCCTCTCCTTCGCTTCTTCCCTGACAATGGGTGCCTTTGCCCAGCTGGCACCACAGACCCCCGCGCCGCTCGCCGCACACCTGCATGAAGTGAACGCACAATGGACCGTGCAGGATCCCGAACCCGCCGGTGGCGACCGCGTCGTCTCCTTCGAGAATGATGCCCAACGCATCGCCGAGCACCTGCACCGCGTGCGCACCACGTTGGCCTCCCGCACGCCAGAAGGCCTATCCGCCGAGCAGCTGAAGGCACGTACCGATCTGCTCGATGACCTCGACCGTTACGCCGACCGAGAGCTGTTCCCCCAAAACCAATTACTACCCTACCGCAACCCGGTGTTCATCGACCCGCAGCATACGGCTTGTGCGGTAGGCCAGTTGATGATCGAGAGCGGACATGCTTCGCTGGCGGAACGCATCAGCAAGGAAATGAACCTGGGCTATGTGCATGAGCTGGTGCAGGAGCCGGTGCTCGGCCCTGCGATCGGCACGTGGGCCACGGAACACGGCTTCACCGCGGATGAGCTGGCCTGGATCCAACCCGCCTACAACCCAGCGTTCACTTGGAACGCGCTGGGCGGCGGCACGAACGCACGCGTCACCACCTTGCTGAAGTTGTCGGACAACGACCTGCTTGTGGCGGGGGATTTCACAGATGCCGGCGGTGTGACCTGTACTTCCGTGGCCCGCTGGAACGGAACCAACTACACCAACCTTGGCACCGGCATCCAGGGTGAACCGGTATGTGCAGCAGAGCTCAATGGGCAGATCTACCTGGGTGGCACGTTTCAGAATTTCGCCCACGACCTCGCGATCTGGAACGGCACCACGTGGTCCTACTCCAATGTCCAGAACGGCATGGCGCCGCATGTGTTCGAACTGTTCGTGTGGAACGGCACGCTCTACGCGGGAAGCGAGGCCTCTGGATTCTCCGGAACCACCGACCAGGTCTACAAGTTCGACAATGGGAACTGGGTACCGGTAGGCCAGGCTCTGAACGGGCCCATCCACGCCTTGGAAATGCACAATGGCGAACTCGTGGCCGGTGGCTTGTTCACAGGCAGCTGGAGCTTCGGAACGGTGGACAATTCCATCCAGCACGTTGCCCGGTTCAACGATACGGCGTGGGTGCAACTTGAGGATGGACTGGATGCCGGCGTGTATGACCTGCTCGAAACGAACGACGGATACCTCTATGCCGGCGGAGATCTCTACGCCAACATCATCCCCACCTTCGGATTGGCGCGATTGGCCGGTGGTGTGCTGTGGGAACAACTGATGCCGAATCACACGATGTACATCCAACAGGGTTCGGGAGTCACGCAGATCACCTCGCTGGCCGCACAGGACACCACGATCTGGTTCGGTGGTGATTTCGGCATCGTGCAGTTGATGACGACCGGCTGGAACTGTGGCCGTTTCCTAGGCACGCCGGACATGGTGGAACCCACGGCGCTCTTCGACGGGCGTGTGAACGCGCTGGCGGCCTGGAGCACGGGTATCGTCAGCGGTGGTGACTTCGCGGCCGAAGGCATGCTCGCCTTACCGCACATCGCCTTCACGGACCTTGCAACAGGTATCACCCCCTTGGACGGGCCGCCCTCTTTGAGCCTCTGGCCCAGCCCTGCGGTGGACCTGGTTAACGTGGATACCGGAGCACAACC
>JADZGG010000026.1 GCA_020854015.1 Flavobacteriales bacterium | reverse complement strand
GCCAGCAACGCCGGTGGTGTGGCTACGAGCGGCTTGGAGATGAGCCAGAACAGCCTGCGCCTCAGCTGGACCCGTGAAGAGGTGGATAGCCGCCTGCACGAGATCATGAAGAACATCCACGCCGCCTGCGTAAAGCACGGCAAGGATGGCAAGAACGTCAACTACGTGAAGGGCGCCAACATCGCCGGCTTTGTGAAAGTGGCCGATGCCATGCTCGATCAGGGCGTGGTGTAAGCGTCATCAACCGATCATTGAATGAAGCCTCCGGATTCTCCGGGGGCTTCTTCGTTCCTGGCCCAGCAGAGCTGAACCACAGATATACGCTGATGGACACGGATACTGAAACGGGCCTGAGATCATCGTTGCATCCGTGTCCATCCGATACTCAACGTCGGGTGTCCAAAGTGATCCATCGGATCTCGTTATCTTGACCAGCAGTTCGACCGCGGAGAGGGAAGTCACTCATTCGATCCGTTAACCGCCATGACCAAGCATTCGCGTTCCTACAAGGCCCCCATCACGCTCACGCTGATCTGTGGTGCCGTACTGCTGATGGCTTTTCTGCCGCACGAGCTCATCAATGCCGGCAATGCTGCGCCCGCCACGCAGTTCATGAACTTCGAGAGCGCGCATGTGCACCCGATCGACATGACGCCGGACGGCACCAAGTTGCTGGCGGTGAATACGGCGAACAACACCTTGGAGGTCTTCCAGGTCACCGGCACAGGGCTGTTGAACACCGTGAGCATTCCCGTAGGGCTTGACCCCGTGACCGTGCGTGTGCGGAGCAACACCGAGGCCTGGGTGGTGGATCAGGTGAGCGACGCCATCAGCATCGTAGACCTCACGACCAATACCGTGGTGCGCAGCCTTTCCACGGAGAACGAACCCGCCGATGTGGTCTTCGCCGGTTCGCCGCAGAAGGCCTTTGTGAGCTGCGCCGAACGCGAGAGCATTCAGGTGTTCGACCTGAGCAACCTGAGCGCCGCACCCAGTGAAGTGCTGTTGAAAGGCGAGCAGCCCCGCGCCATGGCCGTGAGCCCGGATGGCAGCACAGTGTACACTGCGTTCTTCGAGAGCGGCAACCGCACCACGGTGGTCAGCGGCAATCCCTTCCTGGGCGGTGGCTTCTGCAGTCCGCAGGGTGGTTGCACCACGGTGCCCAACGATGTCACCAAGCCGGCCGGACCGTATGGTGGTGTCGTTCCCATCCCGAACGCGGGCCTCGCCTACAACCCACCGCTGAACCCTGCGAACCCGGCCCCGGGCGCCACCACCAACCACAGCATCATTGTCCGCAAGAACGGCTCGGGCCAGTGGATGGACGACAATAACGGCAACTGGACCAACATCGTTACCGGCGGTGCCGGAGCACGGGTGGCGGGCTGGGACATGCCCGATCGCGATGTGGCCGTGCTGAACGCCAACAGCCTCGCCCTCACCTACCAGAACACGCTCGGCAACATCCGGATGGCGATGGCCGTGCACCCCACCAACGGTCAGGTTTGCGTCGTGGGCACCGATGCCACCAATGAGAAGCGTTTCGAACCGAACCTGAACGGCCGGTTCCTGCGTGTGAACCTCTCGCGTTTCAGCCCAGGTGGCAGCAACACCATCACCGATCTGAACCCGCACATCAACTACGCGAACAGTTCGCTTCCCCCGGCCATCCGCACGCAGAGCATTGGCGACCCGCGTGGCATTGTGTGGAAGAGCGATGGAAGCAAAGCCTATGTGACCGGCATGGGCTCCAACAACGTGGTGGTGATCGACCCGAGCGGCGCGCGCATCGGCAGTGCGCCCATCACCGTCGGTGAAGGTCCTACCGGCATTGTGCTGGACGAAACACGCAACAAGGCTTATGTGCTCAACAAGTTCGAAGGCACCATCAGCACCGTGGACCTGGGTACGAACACCGAAGTGGCGCGCGCGAACTTCTTCGACCCCACGCCCCAGGTGATCAAGGCCGGTCGCAAGCACCTGTACAACACGCACCTGGGCAGCGGCAACGGGCACATCAGCTGTGGCAGCTGCCACGTGGACGGCCGTTGGGACCGCTTGGGCTGGGACCTGGGCAACCCGGCCGGTGCCATGGACACGGTGGGCGGCATCGCCTTTCACCCGATGAAAGGAGTGAAGACGACGCAGTTCCTCATCGACATCATCGGCAAGGGCACCGGCAACCTGCATTGGCGCGGGGACAAGACCGGCTTCCAGGATTTCGCGGGTGCCTTCCAGAGCCTGCAAGGCTTGAGCGCACCGAAGGACGCGGCCGGCATGCAGGAGTTCTCCGATTTCCTGAACGCTTGCTGGTACGTGCCGAACCCTTACCGCACGTATCGCCCGGAGAGCACGGTGGCCGCAGCAACCGAACGGATGAATCCCAACCGCGTACGCTGGACCGGCACCACCTTCCAGACCATTCCCAGCGCGGGGGTGAAGCTCTTCGTGTCCGTCAACTTCAACTGCTCGCACTGTCACCAGACGGGTACTGGCCGCGGAAACCTGTCCGGGCAAGGCAGCAACGTGAACGCGGGCGTGGTGAACGTGACCAACAACGTGGACATGGTGCCCGACCTGCGTACAGTGTACCGGAAGAACGGCTTCTTCTACAACACCACCGAGTGCACCAGCGGCTTTGGCCTGATGAGCGATGGTACCATGGAGACCGTGTTCAACCAGGGCGGCACCGGACAATACCTCGGCGACTATGAGCCCGAGCTGCTCTCCTGGTCCGGTGGCATCACACCGGCCAACAGCGCGGCCAGCCAGAACTTCCCCTTGGTGCACGTGAGCCAGGACGCCATGCCCGCCGTAGGCCTGCGCCATACGTTGAACGGCGCCAGCATCGGCACCACCACGCAGCTTGACTTCATGAAGGCGCTGGTGAACGACTACCCGACCACGCTCGGCATGATCGTGAAGGGCGTGTACCAGAACGAGAAGCGCGGCTTCTACTACCTGGGTGCGGACAACTACCAGAGCGACATGGCCGGGCAAACGGTAACGCACGCGCAGCTGGTGGCAGCCGCACAGGCCGGTGGTTCGCCTCTGAGCTGGACCATTGTGGGCGCGCAGGTGAAGGTGCGCATGGGCGTGGATGCCGATGCCGATGGCACCTTGGATAAGGACGATCAGGTGGCCCGCGTGAACATGCGTGTCTTCCTGGCCGGTCCGTACGATGGCTCTCCGATGCGTGCCGACCTGGTCGCGAACGGCCTTCTCCCCGCTACGGACCCCTATGGTCTCGGCGCCATGGCAAGCCCTGCGGTCATGGCCTTCACCGGTCTGGCCGCCCCGGTGGATTGGGCCGTGGTGGAGTTGCGCAACAGCGTTACCCCCACCACCATCGTGGCCAGCACCGCCGTGCTGATCCAACGCAACGGCAACCTCATGATGCCCTCAGGCGAGCAGACCATCACCTTCGGGAACACGCCTGCGGGCACCTACCATGTGGCCGTGAAGCACCGCAACCACTTGGGCGCGATGACCTTCACGCCTTTGCTGCTGCGCGACCCCGGCACCTTGTTGGACCTGACCTTGGGCACCACGGCCACTTACGGCACCAACGCGCGCCAGACCGTGTCGGGCGGCTTTGCGCTTTGGGCAGCGGATGTGAGCGGCGACGGACTGCTGAAGTACACCGGCAGCAACAATGACCGCGACCTGATCCTGGTGCGCATCGGCGGCACGGTGCCTACAAATACCACAGCCGGGTACTGGCTCGAGGATGTGAACCTGGATGGCGTGGTTCGCTACACCGGAGGCAACAACGACCGCGACCCCATTCTCCAGAACATCGGCGGCTCCACGCCCACGAACACGCGGATCGGCCAACTTCCCTAAGGCTGCGCACCCTCGGGATCACAAGCCTGTGCATCAGGTAGTTGCTCTACCAAGGGCCAACCACCTAATTTGCCGCTTCGTCAACCTGAACCATGCGCTTTACGACCCTCGCGTTCGCGGCCTGCGCCGTGCTCCTGCCCCGCACCACATCCGCCCAAGAGCGGCCTTCGGACCCACTGGCCGCCGCACGAACGGAGCTCGCCAAGGCCGGATACACCTCTGAAGACCTCCAGGATGTTGTCCTGAAAGACCAGTACCGTACGGCACGTACGGGTGCGCAGCACACCTTCTACCGTCAGCGCTGGCAGGGTATTGAGGTATGGAACGGCGATGTGGCCATCCACCAGGCCGTGGATGGGCGCATCGTGAAGCTCAACAACGGCACCTTCAGCCACCTCGCCAAGCGCGTGGACACCACCAGCCCGGCATTGAGCCCCGAAGCGGCTTTGGCCCTGGTGCTGAACAAGGACGGCGTTAAAGGCAGCCTTCCCATGCTCACCGGAACCGATGCTTCATTGAAGCGCTGGTCCTACGATGGAGCCGCATTCTCTGGTGAGCCGGTCACCGTTCAGCTGGTCTATCAACCGGTGAACGACCGTTTGCAGCTCGCGTGGAACGTGAACTACTACAGTGCGAACGGAATCCACTGGTGGAACGTGCGCGTGGACGCCACCACCGGCGCGGAACTGGACCGCAACGACTGGGTGAGCCAGTGCGGCTTCGATGCACCGCACGCTGAGCATGCACATGGTGCTGCGCCGGTGCCCGAGGAAGCACCTGCCCCTGCACCCGCCGCACCCAACGACTACCGCGTGTACCCGTGGCCGGCCGAGAGCCCCAATCACGGCGCTCACGTGATCCGCAATGCCCCTTGGACCGCCGGTGGTATCGCCTCACCCTATGGTTGGCACGACACCAACGGCGCTGCCGGTGCGGAGTACACCATTACCCGTGGCAACAACGTGTGGGCATCGGAGGATGCTAATGCCGACAACGTCGCAGGAGTGAGCCCTGACGGTGGTGCCACCCTGGACTTCGACTTCGCCGTTGACCTGGCCCAGGCACCGAGCGCCTACCTGAGCGCCGCCACCACCAACCTGTTCTACTGGAACAACCTGATGCACGACGTTTGGTATCAGTACGGCTTCGATGATCCCGCCGGCAACTTCCAGAGCAACAACTACGGTCGCGGCGGTGCCGGCAATGATTGGGTGAACGCCGATGCACAGGACGGCAGCGGCACCAGCAATGCCAACTTCGGCACCCCCCCGGACGGAAGCAACCCGCGCATGCAGATGTACCGCTGGACGAACACCACGCCCAACCGCGACAGCGACCTGGACAACGGTGTGATCGCGCACGAGTATGGCCATGGCATCAGCAACCGTCTTGTCGGCGGCCCGTCGAACACCAGCTGCCTGGGCAACGCCGAACAGATGGGCGAAGGGTGGAGCGACTATTTCGGCCTGATGATGACCATTGAAGCAGGCGATCAGCGTACCGACGTTCGCGGCATCGGCACCTACCTGCTTGGCCAACCGGTCAGTGGTGGTGGCATCCGCCCAGCACCCTACTGCACCAACTTCGCCACCAACAGCTACACCTACGCCAACACGAACAGTGGAGTAAGCCAGCCTCATGGCATCGGCTTCGTGTGGTGCACCATGCTGTGGGAACTGACCTGGGACCTGGTCGACCAATACGGCCTTGACCCGGACATCTATAACGGTACAGGAGGGAACAACATCGCCATGCAGCTGGTGATCGATGGCCTGAAGTTGACGGCCTGCAACCCCGGCTTCGTGGACGCACGTGACGCCATCCTTCAAGCTGATGTGCTTAACAACGGAGGTGCCAACCAGAACCTCATCTGGTCCGCCTTCGCACGTCGCGGTCTGGGAGTGAGCGCCAGTCAGGGCAGCAGCTCAAGTCGCAGTGACCAGACCGAGGCCTTCGATACACCCATGCCCAACAACATCGGTGTCTCTGCCTTGGTGGCCCCGGCTCCGGGCCTGTTGTTCGACTGCGCCGCGAGCGGCATCGCGGTGCAAGCCACGGTGCGCAACTACGGCCAGGCCACGCAGACCGGCTTCCCTGTTCGCTACAGCCTGGACGGTGGACCGCTTGTGAGCGAGACGTTCACTGGAAGCCTGCCAGCAGGAGCTGCAGTGAACTTCACCTTCAGTACTCCGCTCACGATCACCGGTGGAGGAGCCCACACACTCATCGTATCCACTGCACTCGCGGGTGATGGGGCCACCAGCAACGATGCACTCTCCTCCAGCATCTCGATCACCAACACCCTCACCAGCACCGTGCCCTTCGCCGAAACCGTGGATGCCGGCTTGGTGACACCCACCGGTTGGTTCCTGCAGAATCCCGACAATGGCACCACCTGGACGACCACTGCGCTCACCAACGGACCTGCGTGCGCCAGCACCACCAGCTGGTCCATCAACAACTTCAGTTACAACGCACCTGGCCAGGTGGACCGCCTGCTCAGCCCTGTGATCGACCTTTCCACTTCGGGGAGCACACGCCTGAAGTTCGACCACGCATACGCTGAGTACAGTTCAGCCTATGTGGACGGCTTCCGCGTGGAGGTGAGCAACGACTGCGGCGTCACATGGAACCAGGTCTTCTTCGCACAAGGCGCAGCGCTCGCTACGGCGCCAGCGACCACCTCGAACTATACACCCAGCGCGTGCAGCCAGTGGCAGGCCCACGACCTGGACATCAGCGCTTACGACGGGCAGGACATCCTGGTCCGTTTCACGGCGATCAATGGCTTTGGCAACTGGCTCTACCTGGACAATGTGCAGGTGGTGAGCAACGGCCTGCCCATGCAAGTGAAACTGATGCTCGAAGGACCGTACGACGCGGGCCTTGGTCGTATGCGTGATGACCTACGTGCCGCCAGCCTGATCCCGACGACCGAACCCTTCACCGCCCTCGGCTTCACACAGGTCGGCGGCGGCGGCGGAGAGACGGTGCTGCCTGCCGTGTTCAGCGTGACCGGTGATGATGCCATCGTTGACTGGGTGCTCGTTGAGCTGCGCAGTGCGGTCACCCCTTCCACCATCGTGGCCACGCGCAGCGCCTTGGTGCAACGCGATGGCGACGTGGTGGGCACCAACGGAACCTCGCCTGTCCTCTTCAACAGCCCGGCCGGCAGTTACTACGTGGCCGTGCGCCACCGGAACCACCTGGCATGCATGACCGCGACACCGCTCGCCTTGACCGGTGCCGCCACATCCGTGGACCTCACGCTTGCGGGCACCGCCACCTACGGCACGGGAGCTCGCAAGGACCTCGGCGGCATCCAAGGCCTCTGGACAGGGAATGTGACATTGGATACTGAGCTTCTGTACACAGGAGCGGGCAACGATCGCGACCCCATTCTCCAAGCCATCGGCGGTGTTGTACCCACCAATAGCATCACGGGATACCGCATGGAGGACACCAACCTGGACGGCGTGGTGAAGTACACCGGGACCGGCAACGATCGCGATGTGATCCTTTTCAACATCGGCGGCACAGTGCCCACGAACAACCGCGTACAGCAACTGCCCTAGGTCATCTTGAACCTACCATGGGAAGCCCGCCTCCGTTCCTTCGGAAGGCGGGATTCTTCTTAAGCTCATCCTAGGTGGGATCCTGATCGTGCGCCACATCCGGTGCGAGCGTTCCTTCATAACCACCGATCTTTCAGAATACTTGCTCCATGAACCGTTTCCCGCTCCTTTCCGTTCTGTTCAGCCTGTCCCTTTTCAGCCAAGCGCAGGGGGGCGTTCAACAAGCCGCACAGACCCGGCAGAACGATGTGCCTGCTTGGGTGCAGTTGCTTTACGCACCGGACCCCGATCCTGGCGAAGTGCAAGTGGCCTTCGATGCCTACTATGCCACGCACCCCTTCGTGAAGAACGCGCACACACAGTACTTCAAGCGCTGGAAACGCGAACTAGGCCATGACCTTGTGCCCAAGGATCCCGCACAACGGGCCGCTTACGCACAGAACCTGCGCGACTACATCGATGCCACTGACGCCCTCGCCGCATCACGCGCGGCGAACTGGAGCTGCATCGGGCCCATCGATTGGGACCATGGATCCGTGGTGAAGAGCTATGCCGCGGGTGCAGCGCACGTGTACACGGTTGAACAGGCAGCCAGCAATGGCAACATCTGCTTTGCTGGTTCGGCCAATGCAGGTGTTTGGAAAAGCACCGACAAGGGTCTGAACTGGACCAACGTGACCAAGAGCATGATGGTGGGTTCGGTTGTGGCTCTGGAGATCGACCCCATCGACCCCAACATCGTTTGGTTCGGTGCTGAAGGGAAGGTGTACAAGACCACGGACGGCGGCACCACGTGGAACATCGTCGGCGACGCGACCTTCAATGGGCTCAGCCATTCCATCCGCGACATCGTGCTGCACCCTACCAACAACCTGAAGCTCTTCCTATGCAGCAACCAAGGGCTGTACCGTAGCGACAATGGCGGCACCACCTTCACGCAAGTGCAAAGCGGCATCTGGCAGGAGATCGAGTTCAAGCCCGGCGACCCGGCAACCGTGTACGCGGTGAAGCAGACCAGCAACCTCACGCAGTTCTGGCGCAGCACGGACAACGGTAGCACCTTCACGCAGATGGCCACCGGCTGGCCCGTGCCCGTTAGCCCCGATGAACAGGAACGCACGGAGATCGCCGTGAGCGCCGCATCGCCGAACATCGTGTACGCCCTGTGCACCGGAGCCGCCGACGGTGGCAGTGGGCTCTACGGCATCTACAAGAGCACCGACAGCGGCAGCAGCTGGACCTTCCAATGCTGCGGCACCGGTCCGGGCGGCGTGCCAAGCCCCACCAACTTCAATCTGATGGCCTGGGATGATGGCGGGCAGGATGATGGCGGACAGTACTACTACGACCTTGCCTTGGCGGTGGACCCCACCGATGCGAACAAAGTGAATGTTTGCGGCGTGAACCGTTGGGTGAGCACCGATGGCGGCGTCACTTTCACCTGCCCTTCCAAGTGGAGCCACAGCAGCAAGGTGAACTATGTGCACGCGGACATTCACGATATACGGTTCTATGGCAGCGAGATCTGGTTGGCCGGCGACGGGGGCATCTTCTACAGCACGGATGCAGGCGCCACCTTCAACCGCCGCATGTTCGGCATCGCGGGTACGGACTTCTGGGGTTTCGGCGTGGGCGGATGGACCGGCAGCCAAGTGATGCTGGGCGGTGCCTACCACAACGGCACCATGCTGAAGGACAACAATGTGTACATCAACGGATGGGTCTGCACCGATGGTGGTGATGGTGTGCGTGGCTTCGTGCATCCGCAGTACGACCGTCGCGCCCTGAGCGATTACGGTTACAAAACCCTGAGCGGGGACCGCAACGTGGCCAACGGCAACACCACCTGGAGCAAGCAACCCAACGCGAGCTACATCACCGGTGAGAGCAGCGAGCTGGCCTGGCACCCCAACCTGGTGAACACCGCCTACCTCGGCAATGGTAATGCGCTCTGGCGCACCGACGACAACGGAGCTTCCTTCGTGCAGGTCCACGACTTCGGTGAGAAGGTGACGAGCATTGAAGTAGCCTACAGCGACCCGAACACGATCTACGCGTGCACCTACCTCGGTTGGTGGGATGTGAAGAAGGTATGGCGCAGCACCGATGCTGGTGCCACATGGACCAACATCACACCGAGCAGCGCGCAGTTGAACGGCAACACCTGGGTGCCCTACGACATTGCCGTTAGCGGCACGGATGCCCAGACGATCTGGCTCCTGCGTACCTCACAATACGGTGACGCTCCCAACCACGACGGCTACGTAGCCTACAAGAGCACCAACGGCGGTGGCAACTGGACGAACATCACCACGAGCAGCCTCAACGGCGAATGGCCCACCAACATCACTCACCAGCTTGGAAGCAATGGTGAAGTGTACATCGGTACGCGCCGCGCCGTGTTCCGTCGCAACGACGCGTCACCAACGTGGACCTTATGGAACGCCGGATTGCCAGCACGGATCTACAGCACGCGGCTGCTGATCAATTACAAGGAAGGCAAGATCCGCAACGGAACCGACCGAAGTGTGTGGGAGAGCAGCTTGGAAACACCTGCTGCGCCGCTCGCCAACTTCGCCGCGGACAAGCGCACGGTGACCTGCCTAGCACCCGCCGTGCAGTTTTGGGACAACAGCGCGCTCAGCGGCAACAGCCCCACCTGGAACTGGAGCTTCCCCGGTGGAAGCCCGAGCACCAGCACGAGCCGATCTCCGATCATTACCTACACCACACCCGGCCAGTACACCGTTTCGCTCACCGTTACCGATGCGAACGGAAGCAGCACCAGGACCTTCCCCGCTTTCATCACCTTAAACGGAACCGGGGCGAACGCACCCGTGATCGCCGACGCCGAGGACCAACTGCTGACGCCCGCCGGTTGGGCGCTGGAGAATCCGGATGCGCTGGACACCTGGAGCAACGTTTCCGTGACCGGTGCCGATGGCAACGCCACACGTGCCTGGCGCATGGACTACTACTATTACAACGCACCCGGCCAGGTGGATCGATTGGTGACACCTGTGATCACATTGGCCGGCAGCGCTGGATCGCTCCTTCGTTTCCACCATGCCTACAAGGGTTACGGCGCTTCTTACACTGATGGTCTGCGCGTGGAGATCAGCACAAACGGTGGCGCGAACTGGACCCAACTGTACTATGCGGAAGCACTGGCGCTTGGCACCACCACCACCGGCACAAGTCCATGGGCGCCCTCTGATGCGAACCAATGGCTGTTGCACGACATCGACCTCAGCGCCTACGATGGTCAACAGGTGGTGTTCCGTTTCACCGGGGTGAATGACTATGGTGACCGGCTCTACCTCGACAACATTTATGTGGTGAACAACGGAGTGCGCCTCGCACTGAAGGTGATGCTCGAGGGGCCTTACGACAACCTCACGGGTCGTATGCGCGACGGCCTTCGCGCCGGAGGCCTGATCCCGAACGTCGAGCCCTTCACGGCGCTCGGCTTCACACAGGCGGGCGATGGCGGCGGTGAGACCTTGCTCAGCGGCGTGACCAACATCACCGGCGACAATGCTATCGTGGATTGGGTGCTCGTGGAACTTCGCAACACCAGCACACCGACCACCATCGTGGCCACGCGTGCCGCGCTTGTGCAACGTGATGGGGACGTAGTGGCGGAGGATGGTGTTTCGCCCATTGCCTTGCTGGCCCCGGCCGGTAGCTACCAGGTGGCCGTGCGCCACCGCAACCACCTCGGTGTGATGACCAGTGTGCCATTGACGCTAAGCGGTGCCGCCGTGAGCCTGGACCTGACGCTCCCTTCAACAACGATGTTCGGCACCAATGCTCGCAAGGACATCAGCGGTGTGCAGACGCTCTGGACGGGCAACGTGGCGCGCGACGGGCAACTCCTATACACCGGTGCCGGCAACGACCGCGACCCGATCCTGCAGGCCATCGGTGGTGTGGTGCCCACCAACAGCATCACCGGCTACCGCATGGAGGACACCAACCTGGATGGCGTGGTGAAGTACACCGGCAGCGACAACGATCGGGACATCATCCTGCAGAACATCGGCGGAATAGTGCCCACGAGCACACGCCTGCAACAACTGCCTTAACGAATGCGGGCCACCATCTTCTCGATCGCCATGATCCCGGCCTGCAGCTGGGCGCAGACACCCTGTGTGAACGGCATGGCCGGTCCGTATCCATGCAGCAACGTGGACCTGATGGCGCACATGGACATTGCGATGCTGGGCGGTCAGGTGAACACCGCCGACCTGTGGGGATGGACCGATCCATTGAACGGGAAAGAGTATGCCATCATCGGCATGCGCAACGGCACGGCCTTCATCGATATCACCAACGCGGCCGCGCCGGTGCGCATCGGGAACCTCCCCAGTCACATCACCGGCAGCAACACACTGTGGCGCGATGTGGATGTCTCCGGGAACTGGTGCTATGTGGGCAGCGAAACCGCTG